>NZ_BAEU01000161.1:0-27522 GCF_000246875.1 Halomonas sp. KM-1 | reverse complement strand
CGCCTGGAGCGCCTCTCTGGCCGTGTGCTTCCACTCATCCTCGCCGGTGTCGTCGTAGGCGTCCAATGCCAGCAGGGCGCGATGCAGCCGCTCGCCGGGAGCCGTACCGGCCGGCAGCGTCCAACTGCCCGACAGCAGCGCGCTGCCGCGTACCGCCTTGCTGGCATCGGCGGGGCGCAGTGGCACGCTCTCGGCCAGGGCCTGCGCCAGCTGCCACAGCGCCTGAGGGTCGCCGTCCTTGAGTTCCAGCTCCAGCTCGCGGATCGGCACCCGCCGTCCGGCGGCGCGAATTTCGCCTTGGTCCAGCGCCACCTCGATGCTGGCCTCGGCCAGCTCCAGGCGCCACAGGCGACGCTCGAAGTCGGTGGTGAAGCGCGGCTCTAGCCGCTCCAGGATATCGCCGCCCAGCTCGGCGAAGGGCGGCAGCCCGGCCAGCCCGACCAGATCGAGCGCGTCGCCCGCTACCGGCCACTCCCACTCCCGGCGCCGGCTGAACCCGCCGCTGCCTTCGCCGCTGGTCTTCAGGGTCTGCACCCAGCTGTCGTTGCGTCGGCGCAGGCGCAGTGCCACCCGCGTCGCCTCCAGCTCGCCCTCAGGCGTATCGTAGTAGGTGTTGGCCAGGCGCTGGGCGCCGTCCACGCCGTTGCGCAACAGCGGATGCGCAAGCAGCCGCTCGGGCCCCGTCTCGCCCAGTGCCAGCTTCATCTCGATTTCGTGACTCATGCGGTTTCCTGCTCGTCGTGTGACTGCTCTTCGTTTCAAGGCGCGCCCGGGTGCGACGGGCATATCGTGTGACGGAAATATTTCCATGACGTGACAGGGTGCCATTCTTTATACTGGCGCCGCCATTTCACAAGCGCATCCTAGACATGGTCAAACCCAACCCGTTTTCGGCGATGTTCGGCCGTTCGCCGTTCCAGCCTCTTCTGGCTCATATCGGCAAGGCCAACGAGTGTGCCGACCAGTTGCTGCCGTTCTTCGAGGCCTCGCTCACGGGCGATTGGGAAGAGGCCGCCAAGATCCGCGAGACCATCACCGAGCTGGAGCACGAGGCCGACCGCCTCAAGACCGAGCTGCGGCTCAACCTGCCCAACACCATGTTCCTGCCCGTCTCCCGCACCGATCTGCTCGATCTGATCACCGTACAGGACAAGATCGCCAACAAGGTGCGCGACATCACCGGCATCATGCTGGGGCGCCGCATGCAGGTACCCACCGAGCTGGCCCAGCCCATGCGCGACTACATGCACACCGCCGTAGCCTGCGTCGCTCAGGCACGCCAGGCCCTCGAGGAGCTCCAGGATCTGCTCGAATCGGGCTTCGGCCGTCATGCTTCCGACGTGATGCTCAACATGATCCGCGAGCTGCACATTCTCGAGCAGCAGGCCGACAACCAGCAGATCTCCATTCGCCGGTTGCTGTTCGATCTCGAGGATCGGCTCAAGCCGGTGGACGTGGTCTTCCTCTACAAGATCATCGATTGGGTCGGGGAACTCTCCGACCGTGCCGAACGCGTCGGCAGCCGCCTGCAGATTCTCACTGCCCGGTAGGACACCGCCCGGCGACCCCGGCACGGTGTGCCCATAACCCGACAGCCACATAGGAACCAAACCCCTATGTCGATCATTGCGCAGCACGGTGAAATCTTCATCATCCTGGCCTGCCTCTTCGGCTTCTTCATGGCCTGGGGCGTCGGCGCCAACGACGTCGCCAACGCCATGGGTACCTCGGTGGGCTCCAAGGCCATCACCATCCGTCAGGCGATCGTCATCGCCGTCATCTTCGAATTCCTCGGCGCCTGGCTTGCCGGCGGCGAGGTCACCGCGACCATTCGCGGTGGCATCGTCGACCCCGAACTGCTCCAGGCCAATCCGGAGTTGCTCGTCTACGGCATGCTCTCGGCGCTGCTGGCCGCCGCTCTGTGGCTGCTGATCGCCTCGGCCAAGGGCTGGCCGGTCTCCACCACCCACTCCATCGTCGGTGCCATCGTCGGCTTCGGTGCGGTGGGGCTGGGCATGGAGGCCGTGGCCTGGAACCGGGTCGGTACCATCGCCTCGAGCTGGGTCGTCTCGCCGCTGCTGGCGGGCGCTATCTCCTTCCTGCTGTTCAAGTCGGTGCAGCATCTGATCTTCGAGGCCAAGGACCCCTTCGCCGCGGCCAAGCGCACCGTGCCGTTCTACATCTTCCTGGTCGGCTTCATCGTCTCCATGGTCACTCTGACCAAGGGCCTGACCCACGTGGGGCTCGACTTCACCTTCGGCCAGAGCTTCATGCTCTCGGTGCTGCTGGGTATCGGCATCATGGGCATCGGCATCGTCATGGAGAACCGCGTGAAGCATGAGCGGCGCATCGGCGATCAGTTCGGCTACGGCAGCGTCGAGCGCGTATTCGGCGTGCTGATGATCTTCACCGCCTGTGCCATGGCCTTTGCCCACGGTTCCAACGACGTGGCCAACGCCGTCGGCCCGCTGGCGGCGGTGATCAGCGTGGTTCGCAGCGACGGCGTGATCGACACCGCCGCGCTGGTGCCGTGGTGGGTGCTGGTGCTTGGCGGCGGCGGCATCGTCGCGGGGCTGGTCACCTACGGCCACAAGGTGATCGCCACGGTGGGCACCGGCATCACCGAGCTGACTCCCAGCCGTGGCTTTGCCGCCACCCTGGCCGCCGCCACCACCGTGGTGCTGGCTTCGGGCACGGGGCTGCCGATCTCCACCACCCACACCCTGGTCGGGGCGGTGCTCGGCGTGGGTCTGGCCCGCGGCATGGCGGCGCTCAACCTGCGCGTGATCGGCACCATCGTGATGTCGTGGCTGATCACCCTGCCAGCGGGGGCGGGCCTGGCGATCATGTTCTTCTTCATGTTCAAGGGCATCTTCGGCTGATTGACTGCTGCGCTCGCAACAGAAATCGGTAGTATCAGTATTCATAAGCGGCGGCGCCTTGATGGTGCCGCCGTTTTCGTCGCTCTGATATAGTCAAAGCCGATACGCACTTCTTTCCACCTGCTGCCGGAGAGCGGCCTTGGACACTCGTTTCCCCTTCGTCGACTGGTTCCGCAATTCCTCCCCCTATATCAATGCGCATCGGGGCCGAACCTTCGTGATCCTGATCGAGGGCGAGGCCATGGCGCGAGGCCGAGGCGAGCAGCTGATCCAGGACCTGGCGCTGCTGCACACCCTGGGGGTGCGGCTGGTGGTGGTGTTCGGCATTCGCCCCCAGGTGGAGCAGGCGCTGAACGAGGCGGGTATCGTGCCGCGTCGCCACGACGGGCGCTGGGTCGCCGACGAGGCGATCATGGCCTGTGTCGAACGGGTCGCCGCCGAGCAGCGGCTGTGGCTGGAGGCACGGCTGTCGCTGGGCCTGCCCAACACGCCGCTGCACGGGGTCGAGCTCACCGCGGTCTCGGGCAATCTGGTGATGGCCAAGCCGCTGGGCGTGCGCGAAGGCATCGACTACGACCACAGCGGCGAGGTGCGCCGGGTGCGGGTCTCGGCGGTGCAGGGGCTGCTCGACCGCGGCTCGCTGGTGTTGCTGCCGCCGCTGGGCTTCTCCAGCACCGGAGAGGTGTTCGATCTGGATGCCGCCGAGGTGGCCCAGCATGCGGCCATGGCGCTGGCTGCCGACAAACTGATCCTGATGGGCGAGGCGCCCGGGCTCTACGACGAGAACGGCGCCCTGCAACGTCAGCTCAGCCCCGACGAGGCCGAGCCGCTGCTGAACCATTCCGAGCCCGGCAGCGAGCAGGCGCGCCATATCGCCGCCGCCTGTGCCGCGGCCCGACACGGCGTGGCACGTACGCATCTGCTCTCCTGGCACGACCACGACGCCCTGCTCGGCGAGCTGTTCACCCGCGACGGGGTGGGCACCATGATCACCCGGCACCGCTACGAGCAGCTGCGTCCGGCGGAGCTTGGCGACATTGGCGGCCTGCTGGAACTGCTCGAGCCGCTGGAGCGGCGGGGCATGCTGGTACCGCGTTCGCGGGAGCGCCTCGAGCACGAGATCGACGACTATCTGGTGATCGAGCGCGACGGCATGATCATCGGCTGCGCGGCGCTGCACCGCTTCGCCGAGGCCGAGATGGGCGAGCTGGCTTGCCTGGCGATCCATGTCGGCTACCGCGGCGGCGCGCGCGGTTCGCTGCTGCTGTCGGGTATCGAACGGCGCGCACGCCGGCTGGGGCTGGCGTCGCTGTTCGTGCTCACCACCCACACCGCCCACTGGTTCGTCGAGCACGGCTTCAGGCCCTCGGACATCGAGTCGCTGCCGACGCTCAAGCGCGATACCTACAACCACGCGCGCAAGTCGAAGATCCTCGTCAAACCGTTGGTGTGAGGCCTGCCGCCGCCCGGATTCAGCACTCCGGGCGGCGGCTGTCGCTCTGTGGCAACGTCATCGAGAATCTTGTCTCAAAAAGGCTACGCTATAACCCTATGTTTTTAAATGACTATCGTAGCGCCATGTGAATTGGTGTCGCCAAACGGTGACGAAATGCAGGCCTGCCGGACCGGTTTTTCCCTGTTTTTCCTGCCGAGTGGCTGCGTGCCAACTTTTTCTATCATTTAACTTTTTGAAAAATATGACGTATCGAGTTTTTTGGCACGCTACTGGCAATACTTAGGATGAGCAACGAAGAAGTGATTCAAACGGCTCGAATCACTTCGGATCGTCGAGAGGCTCGGGGAACCACCACCCCCCCATGCCCTGTGCTACCCGGGCATCGAGACGTTCGGCGTTCGCTCCGCGATGTGTAACTTAGGTTGCGATGAGACGGGTACCGCCGATTAGGCATGGAAGGGTACCAGAAGGGCAAGGATGCCCCGGCATGGATGCCTCATCCCCCTCGGGGGATCGAATTTCGGGCCAGCGTCGGCGAGATGTCTCGCGGCGGTGGCGCCAAGGATCGAAGCAGAGCGGTTCGCCGCTCGCCCAATCCGGTAGCTCCTGGTAGCAAAGGGCCGGTGCGGGGCTTCGGGACCCTCGGGTCCGCTGAAAGTATGGGACATGGCTCGACCAGGCGATCGATGCCCATATTTTCAACCCCTTCAGTTCCCTGCGTACTTGGGCCGGCACCTGCCGGCCTCTTTTTTTTCGCAGTGATCTGGAACAGGGCGGAAGTCAGGCGCGTATCTCTGTTATCCTCTTCAGGAACGTACCATGGTGGTTTCTTACCCTCTCCTGAATAGAACATTGGTCATGACCAAACGGGTCTCGCGCCGCTGGCGTCCTCGCTCATTGCTGCAGCTCGTGCTGCTGGCATTTCTGGTGGTAATGCTACCGCTGGGAGTGCTGATGTATCAGGCCGGTCAGGCACTTTCCGAACTCTCTCACCTGGCCGACGTGAGCGCTCGTCAAGCCGTCGAAGAGAGCCGTCGTGCCCGTGTGCTGAGCAACCTCGCCGTGGAAATGGAGCGCAGTGCCCGCCAGTATGCGGTACTGGAGCAGGAGAGCCTGCTCGAACTCTATGCCGAGCGCCATGCCGAGTTCACCGAACTGCTGGCCCAGCAGCGCCGCTTCCTGCCCGACGATCATGATGTCCAGGCGCTGGAAGAGCAGTTGTTGCTGCTTTCCCAACTGCCCGAGTTGGAACCTGAGGCGCTGGAGGTATGGCTGGCGCTGTTCGTGCCCTTCGCCGAACACACCGAGGCGATGCGCCGAGCCACCAGCCAGCAGATCGATGCCAGCATCGAGATGATCAGCGCCCGGGCCGAGGCCGTGCAGTCGCGCCTGTGGTTGCAGACCACGGCGCTGGTGTCCGCCAGCCTGCTGCTCATCCTGGTGTTCAGCTGGCTGATCATTCGGCCGGTGCGCCAGCTCGAGCGTCGCATTCTCAGTATCGGCAGCGGCGTGGAAACCAACGACCGCGACACCATCCAGGGCCCGGCCGAGCTGGTTCAGCTTGGCGACCGGCTCGACTGGCTGTCGACCCGGCTCAGCGATCTCGAGGCGCAGAAGCAGCAGTTCCTGCGCCACATGTCCCATGAGCTCAAGACACCGCTGGCCAGCGTGCGCGAAGGGTCGGCGCTGCTGGCCGACGGCGTGGCGGGCGAGATCACGCCGCGCCAGCGCGAGATTCTAACCCTGATCGATGCCAGCGGCAGCGAACTGCAGCGGCTGATAGAGCAACTGCTCGACTACAACCTGCTGCAGCACAACCAGCGCGTCACCCTCGAACGGGTGGATCTGGCCACATTGGTCAAGACCGTGCTGTCCAAGCATCGCCTGGCACTGGAACACAAGGGCATGCGGGTGACCGCCTTCGATGGCCCCATGGAGTGGGTGGTGGACCGCACCGCCGTGGGCCGTATCCTCGACAATCTGGTCTCCAACGCCATCGCCTACGGCGAGGATGGCGGCGACCTGATGATTCGTGCCCACGCCGGGCGCGACCACCTGTTCCTCGACGTGGCCAATACCGGCGAGCCGATTTCCGAGCAGGACCGGCCGCTGCTGTTCGAGCCCTTCTATCAAGGGCGCTCGCGGCGCAAGGGGCCGCTCAAGGGCTCCGGGATCGGGCTCTCGGTGGCGGCGGATTGCGCGCGCATCCAGAGCGGCGGTCTGGCACTGGTCGAGGACCGGGAGTTTGACGTATGTTTCCGCCTGACACTGCCGTGGCAGGCAATACCCCTGACACAAGAAAAAACGGAGCCCGTAGCAATGGGCATAAACGCAAGGAGCGAGGAACGATGAAGGGCATAGAAACCTTCGGTACAAGAGTGCCAAATGCAGGAACCAGACGCATAAGTGCAATCGGATACATGAGCAAGGTGCTCGTGGCGGGTGGCGTGGCGGCCCTGCTGAGCGGCTGCGAACTGCTGCCTGAGCACGCCATGCTGGGTACGGAGCCGGAAGAGACGCCGGAAGCGGCGGAATGCTCTTTACAGCCCACCTTTGCCGACGAGGCCTGTCTGCTGCCCAACTGGGTGGCCTTCGGCCTGGCCTCGCAGCGGGGCGACAACGAATGGCGCAACCAGGCCGTCACGGAGGTCGAATCCGCTGCCGGCAGGAGCGAGGCCGAACGTGAGCTGGCGCGTGCCGTGGCCCTGGCCTGGGGCAGCGAACGCGAGTGGCGCGAGGCGGCAACGATCTATCAGGAGTACACCGCCGCTGCACCGGAAGATCTGCAACCGCTGCTGCGCTACTGGCGCAACGAACTCGAGGGCCGGCGTTCGCTGGCCGGCCACCGGGACAACGCCCGGGGGCAACTGGCGAACCTGCAGCGCGAGAATGCCGAGCTCTCCGAGAAGCTCGAGGCGCTGACTGCCATCGAGCAGAACATGAACTTGAGACAACAATCGCCCTGAGCGCTTTTTGGGCGATAAGGGAGAACAGACGTGATGGAAGCGGCTCGATTGTCCGATACACGCAAGAGTGAGGCTCGCAGGTCAGTGGCACGTACTTCGGGTGCGAAGTCAGCCGCTGCCCACGTTCTGCTGGTCGATGACGACGTTAGCCTGTTGCGTCTGCTGGGGATGCGCCTGGAGAGCCGTGGCTATCGGGTCACCACGGCGGAGAGCGGCCCCGAGGCGCTGCGCAAGCTGGAAGCCGAGCGCCCCGACATCGTGCTCTCCGACCTGCGCATGGACGAGATGGACGGCATGGCGCTGTTCCAGGCGATCCAGCGTGAGGTGCCGGGCCTGCCGGTGATCATCCTGACCGCCCACGGCTCCATCCCCGACGCTGTGAACGCCACTCAGCAGGGAGTGTTCAGCTTCCTGACCAAGCCGGTGGACCGCGACAAGCTGTTCAGCGCCATCGACGAGGCCCTGGCTCACACCCCGGCCGGCAGCAGCGCCGAGAGCGACGCCTGGCGTGCCAGCATCATCACCCGCAGCCCGGAGATGGAGCGGGTGCTGGAGCAGGCGCGCATGGTGGCCTCTTCCGACGTCAGCGTGCTGATCACCGGTCCTTCCGGTTCGGGCAAGGAGCTGCTGGCGCGAGCCATTCACGACGCCAGCCCGCGGGCCAGCAAGCCGTTCGTGGCGATCAACTGCGGCGCGCTGCCCGAGCAGCTGCTGGAAAGCGAGCTGTTCGGCCATGCCAAGGGCGCCTTCACCGGCGCGGTGAGCGATCACAAGGGCCTGTTCCAGGCCGCTGAGGGTGGCACCCTGTTCCTCGACGAGATCGGCGACATGCCGCTGCCGCTGCAGGTCAAACTGCTGCGCGCGCTGCAGGAACGCCAGATCCGCCCGCTGGGCTCGACCCAGTCGATCCCGGTCAACGTGCGCATTCTCTCCGCCACCCACCGCGACCTGAGCCAGGCCATGCATCAGGGCGAGTTCCGCGAGGACTTCTTCTATCGCCTCAACGTGGTCAACCTCAAGCTGCCGGCGCTGAAGGATCGCGCCGAAGACGTGCCGCTGCTGGCGCGGCATCTGGTGGCCCAGGCGGCAGAGCGGCACAAGCCGTTCGTCAAAGGGTTTTCGCCGGAAGCGCTCAACCTGCTGGCCACCAGCGCTTGGCCGGGCAACGTGCGTCAGCTGGTCAACGTGGTGGAGCAGTGCGTGGCGCTGACCCGCTCACCGATGATTCCCGAGGCCCTGGTGGCCCAGGCGCTGGCCGCCGAAGACAGCGCGCTGCCGACCTTCAATGACGCCCGCGCCGGGTTCGAGCGCAGCTACCTAGTCAAGGTACTCAAGATCACCGAGGGCAACGTGACCCAGGCGGCACGCATCGCCGGGCGCAACCGCACCGACTTCTACAAGCTGCTGGCACGCCACGAGCTCGAACCGAGTACCTTCAAGCCCGAGTGAAGCCGGTCTTGTTGCCTGACTTCGTTAGTTGTAAAGAAAGCGCCCGACGCCTGCCGCGTCGGGCGCTTTCGTCTGCTTTCGTCAGCTTTTTTCTTCAGCTTTTTTCGTCACTTCAGACGCCGCTTCACTTCCACCTGCAAGCGTCCTTCGCCCAGTCTTGCGGTCAGCGCCTGGCCGGGCTGGGTATCGTCTGCCCGCCGCACCACCTGGCCCTGTTCGTCCTGCAGGATGGCATAGCCGCGCCCCAGCACCGCCAGCGGGCTGACTGCCTGCAGCTGACGCGCCAGGCCGACCAGACGCTCGCGCTGGCGCGCCACTTCCCGCTGCATGGCCTGTTCGAGGCGGGCCTGGGCACGGCTCAGGCGCTGCTCGCCGCGTGCCAACTCACGCTGAGGGTGGCAGGCGCTGAGCCGTCGTTGCAGATGGGCCAACTGACGCCGCTCGGTGGCCAGGCGAACCTGCAGCGCACGCCGCAGGCGGGCATCCAGCTCCATCAACGTGCGCCGCTTCTGGCCCAGCACCTCGCCGGGGTGGCGCAGGCGGGCGCGTAGGTGGTCGAGACGCTGGCCTTCCCGCTCCAGCCGCGCCTGCATGGCGCGCTGCAGCTGGCGCTCCAGCCCGGTCAGGCGGCGTGCCAGCTCACGGCGGTCCGGCACCAGCATCTCGGCGGCGGCGGAAGGGGTGGGTGCGCGCACGTCGGCGGCCAGATCCGAGAGGGTGGTGTCGACCTCGTGGCCCACCGCCGACATCACCGGCAGACGCGAATGGAAGATCGCCCGCGCCAAGTGCTCGTCGTTGAACGCCCACAAGTCCTCCAAGCTGCCACCGCCACGGGTGATCAGGATCACGTCCTGGTTCGGGTCCAGCGCCTGTTGGCGATTGAGCAGCCCCAGAGCGGCGATCAGCGCCGGCGCCGCCTCGCGGCCCTGTACCGGCACCGCAATCAAGGTGACCTTGGCCTGGGGCCAGCGCGCCTGGAGTACCGCCAGCACGTCGCGGATGGCGGCGCCGGTGGGCGAGGACAGCACCAGCAGATGCCGCGGCGGGTAGGGCAGGGGGCGGGCATTGGCGAACACCCCTTCGGCGGCCAAGCGCTGCTTGAGCCGCTCCAACGCCAGCAACAGCTCGCCTTCGCCGGCCTGCTGCACCGCCTCGGCGATCAGCTGATAGTCGCCACGGGGCTCGAACAGCGACACCCGACCGCGCACCCGCACCCGGTCTCCGTCGCGCATGGGGGCGGCGACGAAGCGGGCGCGGTTGCGGAACAGCGCGCAGCGCAGCTGGGCCGAGCTGTCCTTGAGGGTGAAGTAAACATGCCCCGAGGCCGGGCGCGAGACCCCGGAAAGCTCGCCCTCGACCCACACCTCACCGATACCCTGCTCGAGCAGTGCGCGAGCGCGTCGGTTCACTTCGGTGACGGAAAGGGCGCTATCGGTAGGCGGGGGCATGGGCCGGCGTTCCTGAGCCAATCAATGAGCCACCAAGGCTAGCATGGCGAAACCGCGCTGGCATGGTGGCGGGCACGAAAAAGCGCCGGGGCGAGCCCGGCGCAAGTAGCGTCATGGGAGGGGTACTTCGTTCGAACAGCGATGTATCAATCGAAATCGTCGACGACATCCTCGTCGGTGTATTCGGCATCGTCGTCGCCGTTGTCGTTCACGCCATCGGTGGCACCCACGGTGTCGCCGTCGGCTTCACCGTCACGGAAGGCGGTGTCGCCATCGTCGCCCACGGCGCCGGTGCCGGTCGTGCCGGTGGTCTGCCATGCGCCTTCCTGGTCACCACGCTCGTCGGCACGGCGATCACGCTCATCGTCGAACCACTGCTCGTCATACTCGGGGAAGTTCTCGAGCTCATCCTCGCTGGCGTCGACCAAGATGCGGTGGGTCACCTGATCCTGACCGAAGATACCGTCGTCGTTGCGGTCGGTTTCCATGGTGAAGTGCTCGATACCGACCACCACGTCGTCGCCACCCATGCCCCACAGGCCGCCTGCGTTCACGATCAGAGCGCTGACCTGACCTTCGTCATCCAGCAGGATGTTCTCGACGTTGCCGACTTCCTCATCGGGGTCATCGGCGTGGTAGACGTCGGCGCCGATGATGTCATTGGCGGAATAGAGGCCCTGTGCCGCTTGCGGGTCGTCCTGTGCAACGGCTTGGGTTCCGAAGGCGAGGCCACCGGCGATGGCCGCTACTGCGATAGTCAGTGCACGCTTCTGCATTTTCACTCTCCTTGACCTGTCCTTAGACCTTGGATTTGCTTTGCTTCGCTGGGTAAAGGCTTGAGCTTTGCTCAGAGCTTGTTGGCCCAGTCGTCGACCTGGCGTTCCGCTTCCTCGCGCTCCAGGCCATATCGATGCTGGATCTTGCCGATCAGTTCATCCTTCTTGCCGCCGACCTGATCCAGCTCATCGTCGGTAAGCTCACCCCAACTGGTGCGGGCCTTACCTTTCATTTCTTTCCACTTGCCTTCGATCTGATCCCAGTTCATTTTCCGTCACTCCTTTCCTTGAGTGGACCCGTCGTGCACTTCTCAAACTAGATCACGTTCTTGCCGCTGTAAGTCAGATTAGGTTTCGGACTGTTTCGAAGAGTAATTAGGAAAGGGCGATGGGCGGCAGCCCTGCCGAAACCCCGACCCGCATTGCCCGTGCCTTGGCCCGGGCGCTATAATGGTCGATTAACTTTTCCCCACTCCCCCACCAGCACTGGGTGTTGCCGACTATGCTACGTATGGCCCAAGAAGCTCTTACGTTCGACGACGTATTACTCGTACCCGGCTACTCGGAAGTCCTGCCCAAGGACGTCAGCCTGCGGACCCGCCTGACTCGCGACCTCTACCTCAACATCCCCCTCGTCTCCGCCGCCATGGATACCGTGACCGAAGCCCGCCTGGCCATCGCCATGGCTCAGGAAGGCGGCATCGGCATCATCCACAAGAACATGAGCGTTACCGCTCAGGCCGCCGAGGTGCGCAAGGTCAAGAAGCACGAGAGCGTGATCGTCAAGGACCCGGTCACCGTCGGGCCCAAGGCCAAGCTCGAAGACCTGCTGGCCATGGCGCAGGAATACGGCTTCTCCGGCTTCCCGGTGGTAGAGGGCGAAACCCTGGTGGGGATCGTGACCGAGCGCGACATGCGCTTCCAGCCCAACCACGGCGACAGCGTTTCCGACATCATGACCCCACGTGAGCGGCTGGTGACGGTGGCCGAGAACACCGGCCTCGACGTGATCAAGGCCAAGATGCAGGAACACCGGGTCGAGAAGATGCTGGTGGTGGACGACGCCTTCCACCTGCGCGGCCTGGTCACCTTCCAGGACATCGAGAAGGCACGCACCTTCCCCAACGCCGCCAAGGACGCCGACGGCCGTTTGCTGGTGGGCGCCGCGGTGGGCACCGGCCCGGAAACTCCCGATCGCGTCGCCGCGCTGGTGGAAGCCGGGGTCGACGTGATCATCGTCGACACCGCCCACGGCCACTCCAAGGGCGTGATCGACCGCGTGGCCTGGGTCAAGGAGCACTTCCCGCAGATCCAGGTGATCGGCGGCAACATTGCCACCGCCGCCGCCGCGCGTGCCCTGGCCGAAGCCGGCGCCGACGGCGTCAAGGTGGGCATCGGCCCCGGCTCCATCTGCACCACCCGCGTGGTGGCAGGCGTGGGCGTACCGCAGATCACCGCGGTTTCCAACGTGGCCGAAGCGCTCAAGGAGTACGACATTCCGCTGATCGCCGACGGCGGCGTACGCTACTCCGGCGACCTGGCCAAGGCCATTGCCGCCGGCGCCAGCGCGATCATGGTGGGCGGCCTGCTGGCCGGCACCGAGGAAGCCCCGGGTGAGGTAGAGCTGTTCCAGGGCCGTACCTACAAGGCCTACCGCGGCATGGGCTCCATGGGCGCCATGGCCCAGAGCCAGGGCAGCGCCGACCGCTACTTCCAGGACAAGGACGCCGGTGCCGAGAAGCTGGTGCCGGAAGGCATCGAAGGCCGTGTGCCCTACAAGGGCGTGATGAGCGCCATCGTGCACCAGCTGATGGGCGGCCTGCGTGCCTCCATGGGCTACACCGGCTGCAGCAACATCCAGGAGATGCGCACCAAGCCGGAGTTCGTGCAGATCACCGGCGCCGGCTTTGCCGAATCGCACGTGCATGATGTGCAAATCACGAAAGAAGCGCCCAATTATCGGGCTGGCTAACCGCCAGCTCGAAAGAAACAAACGCGGCGGGTATCATCCCGCCGCACGCTTTTCAGACGCCTTGCCCTTGGCCCGCCGCCATACGCTGCCAGTAGAGACGACCCGATGACCGACATTCACGCCCACAAGATCCTCATCCTCGACTTCGGCTCCCAGTACACCCAGCTGATCGCCCGCCGCGTGCGCGAGATCGGCGTGTACTCCGAAGTGCGTGCCTACGACATCACCGAGGAAGAGATCCGCGAATACGCCCCCAACGGCATCATCCTCTCCGGCGGACCGGAATCCACCGTGGCTTCCGGCTCGCCCCGCGCGCCGCAGTGCGTGTTCGAGATGGGCCTGCCGGTGCTGGGTATCTGCTACGGCATGCAGACCATGGCGGTGCAGCTCGGCGGCGCCGTGGAAGGCTCCGACAAGCAGGAGTTCGGCTACGCCCAGGTCAAGATCGACAGCGACGACGACCTGTTCCGCGACATCAAGGACCACGTGGACCACGACGGCAAGGCGCTGCTCGACGTGTGGATGAGCCACGGCGACAAGGTGGCCCGCGCCCCTGAGCAGTTCACCGTGACCGCCTCCACCCCCAGCTGCCCCGTGGCCGCCATGACCTGGCCGGAGAAGCGCTTCTACGCCGTGCAGTTCCACCCCGAGGTGACCCACACCCTGCAAGGCCAGCGCATCCTCGAGCACTTCGTGGTCGGCGTGTGCGGTTCCGAGAAGCTGTGGACCCCGGCGCGCATCATCGAAGACCAGATCGCCCGCGTGCGCGACCAGGTAGGCGACCGCCACGTGCTGCTCGGCCTCTCCGGCGGTGTGGACTCCTCGGTGGTGGCGGCGCTGCTGCACAAGGCCATCGGCGACCAGCTCACCTGCGTATTCGTGGATAACGGCCTGCTGCGCAAGAACGAAGGCGACCAGGTGATGGAGACCTTCGCCCGCCATATGGGCGTGAAAGTGATCCGCGTGGACGCGGAAGAGCTGTTCCTCTCCAAGCTGAAAGGGGAGAACGACCCGGAAGCCAAGCGCAAGATCATCGGCAACACCTTCATCGACGTGTTCGATGAGGAAGCCAGCAAGATCGAAGGCGTCGACTTCCTGGCCCAGGGCACCATCTACCCCGACGTGATCGAATCCGCCGCCAGCAAGACCGGCAAGGCCCACGTGATCAAGTCGCACCACAACGTCGGCGGCCTGCCCGAAACCATGAAGCTGCAGCTGGTCGAACCGCTGCGCGAGCTGTTCAAGGACGAAGTGCGCAAGCTCGGCCTGGAACTCGGCCTGCCCTACGACATGGTGTACCGCCACCCCTTTCCGGGGCCGGGCCTGGGCGTGCGCATTCTCGGCGAAGTGAAGAAGGAGTACGCCGACATCCTGCGCGAAGCCGACGCCATCTTCATCGAGGAACTGCACAACGCCGACTGGTACCACAAGACCAGCCAAGCCTTCGCCGTGTTCCTGCCGGTCAAATCAGTCGGCGTGGTCGGCGACGGCCGCCGCTACGAATGGGTCATCGCCCTGCGCGCCGTGGAAACCATCGACTTCATGACCGCACGCTGGGCCCACCTGCCGTATGAGCTGCTGGAGAAAGTCTCCAACCGCATCATCAACGAGATCCGCGGCGTCTCCCGCGTGACCTATGACGTCAGCAGCAAGCCACCCGCGACGATCGAGTGGGAGTGAGGCGCGCCTAGGCAGAATGCCTGACACAGCTAAGCTGACCGAGATCAAGGGCTTACCATTTGGTAAGCCCTTTTTCTTTGCATTTCGTTACAGGGTTTTGTTTACTCAGGTTAAGGTCGCCGAGACGACTGCCGATAGAACAGGTAGTACAACGCAGACAGGGCTGTCGCAGGGAAAGGATGTCATCCCCGGGCGGTAGCGTGCGTTGCTAAGTAGTACCCTAGAAAAAATCAACTCTTCAGAAGTTATATCTGCGCCTCAAGAATGCCGCTTCTTACTAGTTGAGAAAGCCGGATTGGCGGTCATGTAAATTCATTTATTATTGGGATGGCAATGAATAGTAGAGCTTTGGCAAACCCAACAAAATCTTTTTTTGTTAAAATGCTGACAAGAGATATAACGCTTGAAGATTGTATACTGGACTTGATAGATAATAGTGTAGATGGAGCCTGGAAATCAGAAGGAAGTCAGCCTATGGGGCTGGCAGATGGGGCTGATTTGTCAGAATATACAATAGAGATTAAGGCTAATAAGAGTTTTTTTCTATCAAAGATAACTGTGGTGGAATGAGCTTAGAAGATGCGGAAAAAGAAGCTTTTAGTTTCGGGAGAAACATGCCGGAAACCCATAACAATTATAGTATAGGTGTTTATGGTATCGGTATGAAGCGGGCGGTGTTTAAATTAGGTGAAGATATTTTGATAAGAAGCACTCACTCACCCACGCTAGAAGAAAAAGAATCTTTTACTGTTCCCATAAAAGTTAATGAGTGGGTGGTCGATGATCGGCTACCTTGGGACTTTGAAATATTGGATGATGAGGCTCTTGAGCAAGATGGGGTCGAGATTATTGTCAAAAACTTGACGCCGGGTGCTGAGTCGTCTTTCGATAGCCCGGCTTTTCTACAAAATTTACGAAGAATTATTTCAAGAGACTATTCCTTGCATATTAACAGAGGGATAAAGATAACTTTAAATGGGGAAGTGATTTCAGGATGGAAGATTGAACTTAGACAAAGTGATGATTTTGAACCGATGCGCATAGAGTATGAAGATAGCGCTGAAGGTGACAGAGTTTTGATAGAAGTAATTGGAGGTATGGCAGCGCCCCCGCCTGAAACAAGTGAGCCGGACGAGAACGACGAAAGTGACCGTAGGTTTGGTTGGTACGTTATATGCAATGGCAGGATTGTCCTAGCAGCCGATAAAACTGAAGTTTCTGGTTGGGGAACTGAGGGATGGCCTAGGTGGCACAGACAGTACTCAGGGTTTATAGGGCTTGTTTTATTTACTTCTGAAAAAGCTTCTGCTTTGCCGTTGACAACGACGAAGCGAAGTGTGGATACATCATCAGAAGTCTTTAGGAGAGCTCGGCCACGTTTACGCGAAGTCACAAGAATGTGGATTGACTACACCAATCAGAGAAAACAATCAATGGAGGAAGCAAAGAAGAAAGAGGCGGAAGCTACAGCCATACCAGTATACTCAATCCAAAAAAGACCGACTGTTACTCTACCAAAGTTAATCCCAACCCCTGCTGAGCGTATTGCTAATATAAATTACGCTGTACCTGTATCTAAGCTAAAGAAGCTGGCAAAAGAGCTTGGAAATATTAATATGCCTTACAGGGAGGTAGGTATTAAAACGTTCGATTATACTTATGACGACCTGATGGGGGAGGAGTGATGTCATCCTTCAATATGGTCAACTACAGCTTGAGGCCAAGCAAAAGTATTCAAAGGCAAATCATCTTCGAGGGAGTACGCTTTTTACAAGGGCACTTGAATCTTGACGAGCTTGTTTATATTGGTTTAGGTTCAATATGGTTTAGCGATTTTATCATAGCGCATAAACTATTGCGTGTTAATGATATGGTTTCTATTGAGGCTAGCGAAATAGGTTATCATCGAGCAAAGTTTAATTCTCCATATGCTACTGTAAGGGTTTTTAAGGGTCTTACCAATCAGGTTCTCCCAACCCTATATGAGGATGATCTGATTAAAGGGCGTCCGTGGTTTGTTTGGCTTGACTATGATATGGAATTTAATGAATCTCTCCAAGAGGACTTAAGGTCACTTGTGGAAAAAGCGCCTGCTAATAGCATAGTTATTATTACCTTTAACGGGCATGAGTCTAATTATGGGGCGGCTCCAGATAGACCGCAGCGGTTACGTGAGTTATTTGGAGCTTCAGTTCCAGATGACCTAACCAAAAGATCATGTAAAGGACCTAGGATGCAAGAAACACTTGCAGATTATTCACTTAAGTTCATTAAGGCGATAGCGGCTGACATCAGCCGACCAGGAGGTTTTCTTCCTTCATTTAGAATTATATACAAAGACTCTGCGCCTATGATTACTGTTGGTGGAATATTACCATCGAAAGGGGCAGTAATAACTGCTGAAGGGGTATTGAGCGGTGAGTCTTGGGAATGCAACATCCAACAGCCAGTTATAGCACCGAATTTGACACTTCGAGAAACTTCTTTGTTGCAATCCCAACTTCCTTGTCAAGGAACTCTGACAAGAGAGATGGTTAGGGAGCTAGGATTTGATCTTGAAGAGGAGCAGATAAGGACTTTTCAAAGCTATTATAGGCAGTTTCCATCATTTGCTCAAATAATGTCTTGAATGTTTATAAGCCCCCATTGATAATTTTTTGCATTCTTATCTTGTGGACAATAGAGAGAGCCAGTGCTATTATGAGAGGTTTGAGAATTTTGGTAGAAATTGATGAAAACTAACAAACCAACTGTCATAGATTTGTTTGCTGGTTGTGGTGGTTTTGGTTTAGGTGCAGAGCTGGCAGGGTTTGAGACTAGTGTTGCTATCGATATAGAAGAAAAGCTGCAGTCTTCCTATAGGGTCAATTTTCCTTCTACTACAACTGTCCTAAGTGATTTAAGCGATATGGGGGCTTATGCTTGGGATTATTTATTAGGAAAAATAAAAGTTGATGGGGTTATAGGCGGCCCCCCTTGTCAAGGATTTAGTAGAATTGGGAGGCGAAATATTAATGATCCCAGGCGGCAGTTAATACACCATTTTTTTAGGACCATAAATATAATTCGCCCAAAATTCTTTGTGATGGAGAATGTTCTGGGGTTGTTAGACAACAATAATTATGAGAGCGTAGAAAATTCATTAGGAATTTTAGAAGGGTTTTATAAAATTATTGGACCTCTTGTCGTTGATGCGAAAGATTTCGGAGCGGCTACGTCTCGTAAACGCGTCATACTAGTAGGTTATGACCCCAATGAAATGTCGGAAATTGATGATGGCGATTTACTTGGTGAGTCGTATGAAAAAGTTAATGTTAAGCATGCTATTTCTGATCTCCCCTCCCCTATAAAGCAAGGTAAGAAAACGAATTCATATGGCTGGGGTAAATACAGAGAGTGTCATACGAGCCCTTATGCTAATGCAATGAAGAGCTTACCACCCGAACGATTGGGCTCGCCATTAGCAATTGATATGCTGAAGCAGGGCTATGTTTCTGGCTTGTTTGAAACCTCCCATAGTCAACAAGTTGTGAAGAGGTTTAATATGACTTTGCCGGGAGAAACTGAAAAGATTAGCCGCTACCCAAGACTAAGTTGGGATGGTTTATGCCCGACATTGCGCGCGGGTACAGGTAGTGACCGAGGCAATTTTCAGGCTATGAGGCCAATTCATCCTTTTGAGCCTAGAGTTATTACAGTGAGAGAGGCTGCGAGGCTTCAAGGATTCCCTGATTGGTTTTTATTCCACCCTACTAAACATCACAGTTTTCGAATGATTGGCAATAGCGTTTCTCCTGTTCTCTCTAAAGCTATACTGGGAAAGCTAAAAGAAAAGTTATAAACTCTAATTTAGTATAAGAGGTGTGCAGTGGAAGCTAGGGATGAAATTCTAGTCAGCTCAGGCTTTGAGATAGACTACGCGCATACGATTATCACTAGGGATATTAATTGCAGGGAGTGCATATTAGACTTAATAGATAACAGTATAGATTCCGCACGCCGTGCAATTGTTTCGTCATCTGGTCGAGTTGATCACACTGGATTGCCAGTAGATTACAGTGGCTATGAGATAAGCGTCGGGTTAAAGAATAATTCGTTCTATGTAGAAGATACGTGTTTCGGCATCTCGCCAGAAGAGATTGAAAATAGACTTCTGGTCATAGGGAAGTTGCCAAGGGAAAGGCTTTCTATAGGAAGCTTTGGCGTCGGTCTAAAGAGAGCCCTTTTAAAAATTGGTAAAACGTATTCAATTAGTACTTCCTACGAAGGAAATGCCTACAGATTGATTTTCTCTTCAGAAGACCTAATTGACTCTGGGATGCCTATCTACGCTAAAAAACTTACTGATCAGTCGAACGAATCTTTCACACAAGTTGTTATATCGGATCTTACTGAATCCGCCAATAGAGAAATTCTAGAATCTATCTCTTGGCAGACGGAAATCATAGAGGAAATTGGAGTTAGATATGGTGTTTTTATAAAAAAAGGTTTGGTGATAAAATATAACAATATTCCCGTCAAGCCTTTGTGCCCAAGCGTAAAAAAATTTAAAACAATAGAGGTTCAGCGGGATATAATTAGCAGTGTTCCCGGTGATGTTGTGGTTAAAATAGAGGCGGGGCTTCATGAAAAGTACCTGTTCAAGGACCCAGCTAGTCCTGACTTACCAATAGAAAACAAAGAATTAACAAGTGAGTATGGGTGGTATTTTGTTTGCAATGATCGAGTTATTAAAAAGGCATGCATTGAAGAAAGTTTCGGATGGGCAAAAAGGTGGCACCCTGAGTATTATGGTTTCGTTGGGTGGGTTTTTTTTACAGGGGCCGCTGACGACTTGCCTTGGAATACTAAAAAGACTGACATTGACCCTAACTCAGAGGTTTTTGAGGCGATAAAAAGTAAATTAAAAAACTATGCTACGGCCTATAGAAGACAAAATAGAAAGCTAAGAGATAGCCTTAAAGAAAATGGTACAGAGCTAATTGATAGTCAGCAACAAAATCTGATTGAGAATAGCAGTCAAGAAGATTTTGGCACCATTACCCCGGGTGGAAATAACACTTCAGTACGACCAAATGACAATGGGGTTACCAGTACTAATGCGGCTGCAAATAGTGGTGAGGCTACTAACTCAACTCCGGCTGCTTATGATGGCGGGGCTTTCGGGGATGTAAAGAAGCCTAAAAAAATTACAAAAATCGAGAAATCTAAGTTTGTTGAAGAGCGAATTTATTTCTTAAGGTCGAATAAATTAAGTCAGCTTTACGAATCTTTGTGCACAGTATCGCTTATCACTCATCCGGTACTGGTTTCTGTAGGTGCTTGGGCTTTTTTTGAGACACTATCTAAATTGGCTGGCTATAAAGGCGACTCATCCTTTAGTTCTTTTTTGAATAACAAGGTCAATTTTCTCTATAAGGATAGAGAAAAAAAGAAATCATACAAAAAAATCATTAACGATATTTCTGAGCGTGGTAATTTGGACAAGCATGATGGTTATTACTATACTATTGATGCAAGGCAGTTAGCTGTTGATTTTGATGTTATAGAGCCTTTTCTTATCGATTTGCTAGATGAGATAATTGCCAGTATAAAAGCTGAATAAATTCAATCTCGCTATTCGTAAGCTGGCTAGTGATAAAGTAATCGCGCTGCGCATAAAGTTAGTGGTTCTTGGTGTTTAAACAATTCTTTGCTATATTTCTATGGCTGAAAATAGAATTTACTTGGCTGGCTTTGGCGCTGATTCGGGCCACTCTGAAAATGTTTCATTAGATTCTATTTTTTCAAAAATCGAACTTAGGGACTTTCTTTCGTGTCTAATGCCGCATTGCCAAATAATTAAAACTCTCCACCCCATATCGATCAGCTTTTTCTGCTGAAAGCTATCTCTTTCTTTATTTTTCTTGAATTTATTAATCCAGAACTCGGTTCTTGTCTTAGGGGTAGATGAGTAAAAGCACTCTTCATGGCGATGCCAGAAGCAGCCATGTATAAATATTGCCAGGCGATATTTTGGAAGAATCAAATCTGGCTTCCCTGGTAAATCTTTTCTATGCAACCTAAACCTATAGCCATGGCAATGAAGATAACGTCGTACTGATACCTCGGGGGACGTATTCTTCGATTTCACTCCTCTCATAATTTTTGATCTAGTAGCAATGTCTACGTGATCTGCCATAATAAAGTCTCGTTTAAAAGACGTTTCGACATTTGTATAAGAAAAGTTTTATTTGTGCAGGTGGCTGAGTAGGCTGCAGCATTCTCTCTCCGATCCACCCTAGAGGATGCGAATTGTTTTATCAAGCATTCCTGTTTCGTAAATTATGCTGGTGGTTTAGGCTCGCTTAGCAGAGGTGTACAGTGATGGTATTCGCCTGACACATGCCCCCGTGGGCTCCCTATAGTTAAGCAGTATTTTCTGCCGTTTTCCTGGGCTCCTTCATCGTCGCTTTAGGGGCCATTCTGGAAGGCGATCTAGACCAGGATGCCCCTTTGATGTTGCGGCCCTTGCTAGGGCCGCTTCCTTTTAAAAATTAAGCCTCCGTGGCCGAGCGTTGCTGATAGTTGAACTCCTTGGCTTTATCTCCGCCTGTCTCAGCGATGTCAATCCCCTTTGAAGTTTCTATTGCGTATTCGAGTAGCTCAATTACCTGCTGCGGCCTCTCTCGCTGGCCTAGAGCGATGAAGCCGATAATAGAAAATATAGCAGCCAAAATTATCGGTAGCCAGAGCGGAAAACTAGTGCCTTCCTTCATCAATGTAGATGCGGAGATGGAGGCGGCTGCTAGCGCAGGGAAAAGTCCTAGCTTTCGGAGGTTGCCAGCGAGTAAGGAGACACGATTTTCCGAGATCCCCCAGCTTTGACGATACTGGATCAGTGCATATTTTAGGGTGGCGATGTCGAATTTCTGTAGTTGAGAAAGAAAGGGTAAATCACCGTGTAGCCCATAATTCAGTCGCTGCATGATGGAGGAGTAAGGATTTTTGCGTTGTTTCCATAAGATTTGGGTAATGCCGATAATGATGGTAAGTAAGTATGCGATGGATAATCCAATGTTGGTAATGTAAAGGAGGAAAGTTGCCTTGTCGACTTGGGGTGGAGTGTCGAATTCTCTTGTATAGAATATCAGCGCAACAAGGACTAGCAACGATGAAAGGTAAGAAATAATTAGAATGTGTTCCGTTAGCTGAAAATTCTTGGATGGCGAAAAAGCATTTTCTCCATGCTTTGCCAAAGTCATTTCATTTAGCAGAGAAAAAAGCTCGTTTAGTGATGCTGGTTTGATCATGGCCAACTGTTTCCCTGGGCTGTAAAGTAAAGCACGGCATTGTTCAGTGTTCTCGCATCAGGACTTGGTCTACATAACTGCCATCTACAAGTGAGCTTATGGTCGTCTCGGCCATATGGCTTGCTAGCTCTCCCTTTTCTGCTTCCTGCTCTAGGTATGTTTCAATCAGCTCAGCAGCAGCATAGCTGTTGGCAAGGACAGCCGCGCCCACCCAGTTGGCGGGGATCTCTCCATCTGCTTCGTGCCGCTCGGCGTAACTTTCCTCGACTGCTGAGTAGCACTCCCTCGCGCTTTCATTACTCTTGACTTCTTCTATCAGCATGCAGCGAAAAAGGGGAAGAGAGTCGTTGCTCGGTGCGATGGCATAAGCTCGCTCCACTGTGTTTAGAGCAAACTCGTAATTTCCCTGATAGATGGCAATTTGGGCTCTGTTTATCAGCGCGAAGTGATTCCCGGGATCGGCCTCGAGCGCCTGCTCGATAAGAATTTTCGCTTTTTCTAGTCTCTCATTGTTTCTTTCCGCAATGCCGAGAGCAGTTTCTTCGCTGGCTTTCCTTTGAAGCTCGATGGAATCTCTAGCGATATCATTGCCTCTACCTTCCTGGCAGGCCGTGAGGAGAATAGTCAGCGAAATGACAAAAAATAATTTACGGAGCATGCTGTTTCTCAACTACCTGAATGGAAATCGTCTTGCTTGTGCTGGGTGGCATCGGTGCTGCTGATCCTGCGCTGGTCTGGTACTGGAAGGTCCCTTCGAGGTAAAGAGAAAGCGTCTTGCCAGGCTGTGGTTCGGGTAAGGAAAAGGAGGCGTGGCCGACCGGTCTATATAGAGGTTCATCTGGCCAAGCATTGATTCCGTCATTCTGAAGCACTGCCGATTCCAGTAACTGGGCGCCATCCATGAGATCGGCGCGCATGCCTAGAATGGCCTTACCACCGCCTGGAACTTGTGCTGCGATTGCTCCACCACGTGCCGATAGCTGAAGAGTGTTGTTTCTAATCGTCACATGAACTCGAAAGATATAGCCGCCATTAACACCAATGCCTTCGACTGGAAGGTAGGCAGGCTGATTCATGGTTATTTCGGTTTCAGAAGCTACATAATCATATTCAGCTTCTGGGGAGCTCTCGGCAAACGAGGTCCCGATTGAGTCATTTTGATTCCCGGGCACCCTAAGCGAACGTGTACGTGCTAGTGAGCCTGCTGCTTGTGAGCTTGCTCCAGTGGGGGAGCCGGTGGCTATGGTAGAAGCCGCTTCGACGTAACCGCCACAGGAAGTAGCGCTGCCATTAATGGCTGCGGCTGACCCCTCGATTGGATACCACGCCACGCCGGAGGTAATGCTGGCGCCACACGAACTCTTGTCGCCGACTCTGGCGACGGGAATGCCATCTACCTTGGCAGTGCTTGCACCGGAAACGATGCGATGCGGCCCACCCTTGCAGGAGCAAGTTACCTTGTCGCCAACCTTCGCAAGATCCATGGTTTCTTCCCTTCTGCCCCATGCCCATGGTGCGGTTATCGATTATCGCTAGATTTGGCGCCGTGGCTACCGCTGGGTGAGAATTTGAGAAATCGCTTACGGCTGGGGGAGAAATATCTTACAGAGCTAATGTGCTGGCGATCCACCACCAGCCATTGTTTATAAAAAGCGGGCGCCTCAAGGGCGCCCGTTTGCGTAGTGGAGTAGTGATCTCAGCTTCAGAATCGATCAACCCGAAACGGAGCCATATCCACCGCGGGCTCTTCGCCATCCATCATTTGGGCGAGCAGCTCACCGGTGGCCGGGCCGAGGGTAAAGCCCTGATGGCCGTGGCCGAAGGCGAGCCACAGCCCTTCCTTGTTGGGGGCGGGGCCGATCACCGGCTTCATGTCGGGCAGGCAGGGGCGGGCGCCTTTCCAGGGCTGGCTGTCGCGACGCTTGCCCAGCGGGAACAGCTTGCGTGCCACCTTCTCGGCGGCGGCCAGCTGCTTGTACTGGGGCGGCGATTCCAGGTCGGCCAGCTCGGCGCCGGTGGTCAGGCGAATGCCGGCGCGCATCGGTTCGAGCAGGAAGCCTTTCTCGGCGTCCATCACCCAGTGGTTGAGCTTGGCTTCGCCTTCGGCGGAGTAGTGCATGTGGTAGCCGCGCTTCACGAACAGCGGCACTTTCATGCCCAGCCTTCCCAGCAGTTCTCCGGCCCAGGGGCCCAGGGCTACTACCACCTGCTCTGCTTCCATGGGGCCTTCGCTGGTATTGACTCGCCAGCCGCCCTCTACCTGGAGCACGTCCTCGACGCTTGCCTGCTTCACCTGGCCGCCCTGTGCGGCAAAGCTGCGGGCATAGGCCTGCACCAGGCCGCCCGGGTCCGAGACCATCCAGGGCTGCGTCCAGTGGATTGCCCCGACCAGTCCCTTAGCCAGGTGCGGCTCCTTGGCGTAGAGCGCCTCGGCGTCCAGCGCTTCAAACTCGACCCCGAACCGCTCGAGGTTCTCCTGGGCTTCTTTCTGGCGCTCCTCGAACTCCTTCTGGGTGCGGTAAAGCTCCAGCCAGCCGCCCTTGCGCACCAGCGCCTCGGCGCCGGCGGCCTCGATCATCGGCGCGTGGGCATCCTGGCAGCGCATGATCAGCGAGGCCCACTCGGTAACGATGCGCTCGTAGCGCTTACCGCTCGAGTTCAGCCAGTAGTCCAGCAGCGGGCCCGCCGCGCTCAGCATGCCGGTGGGGCGGTAGCGGATGTCCACCTGGCGGTTGGGCACCACTCGCAGCAGGGTGGCGATATCGCGGGGGAAGGCGTAGGGGCGCACCGCCTCGCGCTGGATGATGCCGGCATTGCCGAAGGAGGTCTCGAGACCCGGTTCGCGGCGGTCCACCAGCGTGACGTCATGACCGCGACGCACCAGATGCCAGGCCACAGATACGCCGACCATGCCGGCACCAAGAACGATGATTTTGCGGGCCATGAAGGTCTCCCAGCCGATGGAAAATGGAAAGCTCCGCCGCGTGCAGAGCCTGTCATGGGCGGAGTTTATCAGCACTTCCCAGAAAATCGGCTACCTGCTGAAAATTAAGATAAAGCCGCCATAACTATGCTTTCAGGCAGAATATTTGCCCGTGGCAATGAGGGTGAATAGAATTTTTGTTTGCAGCGGAGCCTTGGGCCTGCTCGCGCCCTTACCGGATAGTGTAGGCGCTGCACTGAGGGCCGCCATGGTCCACTCAACCGCCCCCGACTGCCCACCGCTCCGGCAGCTTGTGGCAGTTGCTCAACAGGCGTTGCTGTAGCCTCTCCAACAGCGTTTGCTCGGTGCCTTGCTGGGCCTCGGCGCTCAGGGTGGCGAGGGTAGCGTCGATGGCTGCCGGCATGCGTTCGGCGAGTTCGAGGCCTTGCTTGACGAAGTAGCGCGGCTGGAAGCGCATCGAGCGTGCCAGGGCTTCGAGGTGCGAGCGTTCGATGCTGCCGGGGCGATCCTCACCATTGATGCGAAACGCGAAGCGGCGTGCGAGGCCGCTATAGAGCGTGGTGCTCATCAGGTCATAGAACGGTGCCAGCCGGGGGCCTTCCTCGGTGTAGAGGATGGCGAGGTTCTTGGCATGGCTGTCGTTGTTGCCGATCAGCAGGTTGAAGAAGAGCCAGGCGATCAGGCGCTGCAAGTCCTTGGCCGGTGCTCCCACCTGCTGCATGAGCTCACGACAGCGCGCCAGGTTAGGGCCACCGTCGCTTTCATACTTGATCAGCGAGGGGGTACCGGCAAGCTGACAGAAGTCGAGCTGGTGCAGGCGACGCAGCCGGCCCTGTTCATCGGGCGCTCGGTCGTATCGGCGCACGAGGCAGGCGCGGGTGTCGGGCTGGTAGCTGGCTTCGGCGACTTCGAGCCCGAGTTCAGCGGCCAGCTGCATGCAGAAGGTCTCGTTGATGGCGCTGGCCCATACGCCTCGCAGGCCTTGGATATCCGGCTTGAGGATATGGCTGGAAGGGGCAGATCCTTCCGGGATGGCGGGGCTTCCGTCTGCCTGCACCATCAGCAGTAATTTGTTCTGAGCGCCGGCCAGCGAGATCCGCGCCTCTTCGCCCTGCTGCGAGAGCAGAGGCCCCCGTTCCCTGTGCCGCAGGTGTTCCGCTAGCGCTTCCCAACTGATGGGCCGATAGTGCGGCGGAGCGGGTGTCTCTCCTGGCGGCAACAGGGTGAAGCCGCTGGCCGTGTCTCCGCCGATGGCTTTCAGCAGTCCGAATACGGTAGTGGTGTGGTGGCGAAGCTCGAGGTGATGACGCAGGTCGCCTTCCGGCAGCAGGTTCTCGAAATAGGCCAGTGCCGCATCGCCTACGTGCACCTGCTGCGAGAGGGGCAGGGTGGGTGAGAGACTCACCGCTTCAGGATGCTCCAGCCAAGCGGAGGCATACTCGAAGCGCAGCGGTTGTGCGTCATGCAGCCGGCCGACATGCCTGTCGCCGTGGTAAAGCTCCAGGGTATCGTCACTCGCCATGGCGATTGCCACCCTTGCGCCGCACCACCACCTCGAGCCCCATCAGGTCGAGTACATCCAACACCTTCTGCAATTGCAGTGTCGGCTTGCCCCGCTCCAGGTCGACGATGAAGCGATTGCCGGTGCCGGCGAGGCCGGCCAGGTCGATCTGCAACAGCCCCTGCTCGGCACGCAGCTGACGCACTAGCTTGCCGAGGTCTTCGCTGTGGCGAATGGTGGCGGCCTGGGAGGGCGAGGAGTCGGTGGTCGGCATGGCAAATCCGCGTGTAATTACCGTTCGGTAATTCTAGGCATGGATTTACGGATTCGCAATGAGGAGATTACCGATCGGTAATTCTCGTGGTGATTCAAGGCTCGATTTGCGTAAAAATTACCGATCGGTAACTTTTTTCAAGGTCGCTCTTGCATTTATGCAGTCTTTCCCGGGCTATCGTGCAGCTCCGCGAATCCTTGCTTCACCTTCTGTTAGCGCGCTCCATGCTTGGCACCTCAGCACCTGGTCTCCCGCTGTCATCACTTCCAGCAGCCGGCGCTTCTCGGCCAGGTAGACCCGGGCGAAGCCGCGGTCTCGCGCGACGATGCTGGTGGTGTTGTCGATCAGGTCGGCGTACTTGATGGTCTGTGCTTCTGGGGAGATCTGAGCCAGCCTGTCGCGCTCCAGCGCCTTGCGGTGAGCGCGGTTGCCGATCTCCGGATCGATGAATTGATCCGTCAGCTCCTGAACCAGGACGGCGACGCGCTGGCCGAAGCACTCCTCGATGTCCAGCGCCGTCACGGCGGTATCCTCGAGCACGTCGTGCAGGTGGGCGGCGGCGATCATCTCCGCTGTCGCCGCCTCCACGGCCGCCACCATCTCTGCCACGGTCGCCGGGTGCTGCCAGTAGGGCTCGCCGGTGTACTTGCGTCGCTGCCCCACGGCTTGATGGGCGGCCCTGCTGAACAGTGCCGCTCGTTCGATCATGTCATTCATTTCGGCAACTCCCACCGCTTCACCTTGTCCCTCACATTAACCCTCATCTTCTCACCATCATGATGCCAGAGTTCCCTCGGCCTCGGGCCTCTCACGTAGGGCAACATTGATAGGTGCTGAGTTTGCGTGCTCCAAGTAACGCGCCGCTAGCTCGGCTAGGGCCGG
>NZ_BAEU01000162.1:0-2059 GCF_000246875.1 Halomonas sp. KM-1 | reverse complement strand
TGGCCACGGCCTTTCGCAAGCACCTGGGCAGCGGCAAGGCGGGTGACGTCAAGGCACACTGGCCGGCGCTGGATGAGGTGGTGGGCTGGGTGGTGGCCGCGGGTGGCGTGGCGGTGCTGGCGCATCCGTTGCGCTACGGGCTGACCCGGCGCAAGCGCGGCCAGCTGCTCGACGACTTTGCCGCGGCGGGCGGGCAGGCGGCGGAGCTGATCAGCGGCTTCCAGAATGCCGACGTTACCCGCGATCTGGCACGCCAGTTGGCCGAGCGGGAGCTCTACGCCTCGCTGGGCAGCGATTTCCATTTCCCCGGCGGGCACCTGGCGCCGGGCAGCATGAGCCCGGTGCCGCGCACCGCCGTGCCGCCGGTATGGACGCATCCGCGGCTGGTCGGCTTCATTGCGAACTGCGACGAGCCGACCGCCAGCGCGCTATAGTGGGCAGCAAGAACCGACCACAGCAGGGAATCTACCATGAGCCAGTTCTTCCAGATTCACCCCGAGAACCCGCAGAAGCGCCTGATCGATCAGGCGGTAGAAATCGTTCGCCAGGGCGGGGTGGTCGCCTATCCCACCGACTCCGGTTACGCCCTGGGCTGTCACCTGGGCGACAAGAAAGCGGTCGAGAGGATCAAGCGGCTGCGCTCGCTGGACGACAAGCACAACTTCACCCTGGTGTGCTCCGACCTCTCCGACATCGGCACCTACGCCAAGGTCGACAACAGCGTGTTCCGCCTGCTCAAGGCCAACACCCCGGGGGCCTACACCTTCATCCTCAATGCCACCTCCGAGGTGCCGCGTTTGTTGCTCCACCCCAAGCGGCGCTCCATCGGCGTGCGCGTACCCGATCACCGTATCACCCATGCGCTGCTGGAAGCCCTGGGCGAGCCGCTGATGAGCGTGACGCTGATCCCGGTGGGCGAGGAGCTGCCGATGACCGACCCGGAGGAGATCCGCGATCGCTACATGAACCAGCTCGACCTGATCATCGACGGCGGCGCCTGTCATCTCGAGCCCACCAGCGTGATCGACCTGCGCGAGCTGCCGCCCACCATCCTGCGCGAAGGCCGCGGCGACCTGGCGCCGTTTGAAGGTTGAGCCTCGGCGGTTCGAACCATCATTTCTCAGATGCCCGGTTGGGATCGGCCGTCTCCTCGTCCAGCCAGGTGCCGCACTTGAGGCAGTAGCGTGCGCGTTTCTCGTGGCGGTCGTGGCCGCAGCCGGGGCAGGCCTGGTCGGAGTAGCGGTCGGCGCGGATCGAGCGGATCACCTCGGCGGAGAACACCCCCGTGGGTACGGCGATGATCGAGTAGCCGATCAGCATCACCAGGGTGGAGATCGCCTGACCGAGCGGCGTTACCGGCACGATGTCGCCATAGCCCACCGTGGTCAGGGTGACGATGGCCCAGTAGATCGACATGGGAATGCTGGTGAAGCCGGCCTCGTCGGGTTCGATCATGTAGACTAGCGCGGCGAACAGGGTGACCAGCAGAAACACCGTGAACAGGAACAGGAAGATCTGGTGCACGCTGTTCTTCAGCGCCTCCACCAGCAGGCGCCCCTCGCCGACGAACTGCATCAGGCGCAGCACGCGGAAGATGCGCAGCACGCGCAGCAGGCGCACGATCACCAGGGTCTGGGTACCGGGAATCAGCAGCATCAGCCAGGTCGGCAGGATGGCCACCACATCGATGATGCCGTAGAAGCTGCGCAGATAGCGCAGCGGCTTGTCGAGGATGTAGATGCGCACCAGCAACTCGATGGTGAAGATGAGGGTGAAGCCCCACTCCAGCCAATAGAAGAGCCCGCCATATACCGCCCCGAAGCGCTCGACGCTGTCCAGCATCACCACCAGCACGCTGGCCAGGATCATCACGATCAGGGCGATATCGAAGCCCTTGCCCAACGGCGTATCCGATTCGAAGATGATCTGAAACAGGCGCGTTCGCACGCCCTCCGCGGCCGGCCGGAACGGTTCGCTCATGCGCTCTCCCCTGTTCTGTTTGCCGATCCAGTCGTCGCGGCCCCGTGTGCGGGTGTCAGGCCGCCAGCCGGTGTGCCAG
>NZ_BAEU01000163.1:0-1735 GCF_000246875.1 Halomonas sp. KM-1 | reverse complement strand
AGCGGCCAGCCCGCGCTTGACCACTCCGGCGCAGGTGAAGGTGGCGAAACTCGCCCCCGGGCGTGAGCGGGCGGCCATGGCGGCGAACAGCTCCGGACGCCACATCTCCGGGTTCTTGGCCGGCGCGAAGCCGTCCAGGAACCAGGCATCCACCTTGCCTTCGAGCAGGGCCAGGCGTTCGCTGGCATCGCCGAAGTGCAGATCCAGCGTCACCCGCTCGTCGAGCCACAGCCGATGCACGCCGGCCACCGCTTCGGGCCACTGGCGTACCAGCCGCTCGGCGCGTTCCGCCAAGTCCGGCCAGGCCGCAAGCGCACGCGCCAGGTCGTCGCGGAGCAGCGGGAAGCGTTCAGTGGAAATCAGGTGCAGGCGAGCCCCGGCCGGGGCATGGGCATCGAAGCAGGCCCAGGCGCAGAGCATGTTGAGCCCGGTGCCGAAGCCGGTCTCGCCGATGGTGAAGGGGCGCCGCTCCTGCCAGGCGGCCAGGCGCCGCGGCAGGTTATTACCCTGAATGAAGACATGCTCGGTCTCCGCTCGGCCGTCGTGGCGCGAGAAGTAGACGTCGTCGAAGCAGGTCGAGAGCGGGGTGCTCTCGCCGTTCTCGTCATGCTGCCAGTCGAGACTGGCAGGCTCGAGCGCGGCCAGCGGCGGCAGCGAGGCATGGGGCAGGGACACGGACTTCTCCAGCGCGGCTCTCGGAACGAAAGCAGGAACTCTACACGAACAGGGCTGCTCAAAAATTGACCGTTGTCGCCGCGGCGGCGTGGCATGGCGTATCCGGAAAGCCATCCGCGGCGTTTCAACAGCGTTATCCACAGAAGCTGTGAGCAAAGTCTCTGTGGATAACCGGCAGGTCGAGGGCGGGTTAGGGGAGCACCTTCTTGAATGGCTTGACGGTCACCTTGGCGTAGACCCCGGCAATCATGTAGGGGTCGGCGTCGGCCCAGGCCTGAGCGGTCTCGAGGCTGTCGAACTCGGCCACCACCAGGCTGCCGGTGAAACCGGCTTCGCCGGGGTCCTCGGCGTCCACGGCGGGGTGCGGGCCGACCAGTACCAGGCGGCCTTCGTCGCGCAGCTTTTCCAGCCGGGCCAGGTGGTCGGGGCGGGCAGCCAGGCGTCGCTCCAGGCTGTTCTTCACGTCTTCACTGATGATTGCGTACAGCATCGCAGCGTTTCCTCGGTCGAGCGGTATCACCGCGGACTCCAACCGTGCGTTGACCGACCGTCGTCGGACGCGCACCATGGGCCATCATTTTGACAAAGTTGCCTGCCTGCGTCATGCCAATGCCCCCCCTGCCCGAGCATTTTGCCGGCGACCCCGGTCCGCTCGGGGTCGATCTGCACATGCACTCCACTGCCTCGGACGGTGCCCTGGCCCCCGCCGACGTGGTCGCCCTGTGCGCCGAACGCGGCGTGACGCTGATGGCGCTGACCGATCACGACACCGTGGCCGGAGTGGGCGAGGCCGCCACGGCGGCCAAACGCCTCGGCGTATGTCTGCTGCCGGCGGTCGAGCTCTCCACCCGCTGGCAGGGAATCGGCATTCACGTGGTGGCGCTACTGCCCCAGGGTGCCCACGGCGCGCTGGCCGCAGGGCTCGATGCTCAGGCCGAGGCCCGCGATATCCGCGCGGCGGTCATCGCGCAGCGCATGGAGAAGCTGGGGCTCGACAACGCCTTGGCCCGCGCCCGCGAACAGGCCGGCCCCCACCGGCCGCTGGGGCGACTCGCGATAT
>NZ_BAEU01000164.1:0-13655 GCF_000246875.1 Halomonas sp. KM-1 | reverse complement strand
GCCCGGCAGCGCCCCTTGCAGGAGCGTGCCCAGCAGCTGGCGCTGGAGCATCAGCGTCTCTCGACCGAGCGCGCCGGCCTCAACGAGCAGCAGGGGCGCAGCGGCGATACCCGTGAGCGCCTGCTGGCGCGCTGCGAGGAGCTCAGCGAGAGCCTCGAACAGCTGCGTGAGCCCGACGAGGAGCAGCGCGAGAAGCTCGACGAACTGCTGCATCGCCGCGAGGGCGACGAGCGCTCGCTCAACGAGGCCAAGGCACAGGCCGCCGAGCTGGTGGAGCGCCTGCGCGAGGGCGAGCTGGCGCGGCAGGGCCACGAGCGCAACCTGGAGGGCATCCGCGAGCGCCTGCAGGAGGCGCGCATGCAGGTTCAGGCCCTGGCACTGAAGGCCGAGACCCAGGACGAACAGCTCGCCGAGCTGGGCCATCAGAGCGCCGTCCTTGAAGAGGGGCTCGACCCCAATGCTACCGAATCGGCCTGGCAGACCCGCCTGGAAGAGGTCGGCGAGCGCATCCGCCGCCTCGGCGCCATCAACCTGGCGGCCATCGAGGAGTACGACCAGCAGGCCGAACGGCGCAATTATCTGGAAGCGCAGCAGGCCGAGCTCAACGAGGCATTGGAGACCCTGGAGCGGGCGATTCGACGCATCGACCAGGAGACCCGAACACGTTTTCGCGACACCTTCGAGCGAGTCAATCAGGGGCTACAGTCGCTTTTTCCGCGAGTCTTCGGTGGTGGAACCGCATGGTTGACGCTGACCGGCGAGGATTTGCTCGATACCGGGGTGGCGATCATGGCACGGCCACCTGGCAAGAAGAACAGTACCATTCATCTTCTCTCGGGTGGGGAAAAGGCACTGACTGCTTTATCGCTTGTCTTTGCCATCTTCCAACTCAATCCGGCACCCTTCTGTATGCTCGACGAAGTAGATGCCCCACTCGATGATGCCAATGTAGGACGCTATGCCAAACTGGTGAAAGACATGTCCGAGTCGGTACAGTTCATTTATATCACCCACAACAAGATTGCCATGGAAGCGGCCGAAAGATTGATGGGTGTGACCATGCAGGAACCCGGCGTCTCACGCCTGGTGGCCGTTGGGGTGGAAGAGGCTGCGGCCTTGGCCGAGGCTTGAAAATTACTTGAAAGCGAGCGATAAACGCGATATCAGAAGACACGACATGGTCATATCGCATAATAGAATGGCGAATTCACAGGGAAAGGCGCGGGGACGATTTGACTCCCGAGCGATAATGCCAGGGCTTGACAAACAAAAAAGTGGCCTTTTTTTCGGCAATCGCGCTATGCTGTTGACGAACATCCATCCGGCATGGCGCCCTAGTGATAGGCAAGACGACCCATGGAACTTAGAGAATGGCTGATCATTCTGGGGCTGGCCCTGGTGACGCTCATCGTAATCGATGGCGTGCGTCGCCTTAAGCGTCAGCGCCGAGTGCCCCGCCTGGACCAGGCAGGGGGTAACAACAACCACGTCGACAGCCAGGCAGAAGCCGATGACGATGACAACTGGGAACTGCCTAACGGCGGTGCTCGGGTCGTCAGGCCTGCGAGTTATTCGGAGGTCAAGTCGAAGCCCAAGCTGGAGCGCCAGGAGCACCCTGGGCCATCTCGGGTGCTGTCCGGCTTCCGAGAGGCTCCCGGCGACGCCAAGGCCGGCACGCCGAACCTGGCCCATCCCGCTGCCAGTGCCACCGACGCCTCGCGCCCGGTGGCTTCTGCTATTCGGGCGTCCGACACGGCGGCTACCGAGGCTCGGTCATCCGAGGCTCAGACGGCATCCGAACGCGCGCCTCAGCCCGAGGTGAGCGCGCAGTCCGAGGTGAGCATAAAGCGGGCCGAGCCCGAGCTCGACCTGGGTCAGGCCGAGCGGGTACAGGTTCAACGGCAAGAGCCATCGGTCGCCCCCACGCCGAGCCGGGCCGAAGAGGCACCCGCTGCTGCGTCCGCGGCGAAAGCGCCTGTGTCCGAACCGGTCGATGCCGAATCCCAGGCTTCTCAAGCCCAAGCTTCCCAACCCCAGGCTTCCGAAACCGTCGCTGCCAAGCCCACCGAGGTGGAAAGGCCGACCGTGGAGGAAAGCGAGGAGCGCCGGGAGCCGACGCTTTCCGCCCTGGATGACGACGAGCCCATTCTCGAGTCGGCTTCGGTCAGCGCCGAATCCGAACCGCTTGCCGCCGATCCTGACGATCACGACCTTCATCATGATGAGGACGAGCGCTACCGGCTGGTCGATCTCGAAGGCATGGGCAACTCGATCAAGAGCGGCTCACGCCGCGTGGGCGAATCGATGCACCGCTTCGGCGTTTCCATGCAGCAGCGGCTTGCCAAGCGCCGCGAACAGAAGCGCGAAGAGCGGGCGCGCCGCGAGCAGGAGCGTGCCGAGAAGGCCGCTCGCGAGGCTCAGCAACGGCGCGAGGCCGCCGAGGCCCAGGCCGCCCGGGAGGCCGAGCTGCGCCGCCTGGAAGCCGAAGCCATCGAGCTTGCCGACGACGACGATCCGCTGTTCGCACCGCCGCGTGCGCGTGGCGAGCGGCATGCCGAGGCGACCTATGCCGCGCCGCCTGACCATGTCGAGCGGTATGCCGAGCCAGCCGATTACGCCGAGCGGGCCGAACCCAGCCTGTCGAGCGACGCCATCAACGACGATGACGACGTTGTACGCGCCCACCCGACCCTGGCCCGGGCGCTGCGTCACAACGTCAACGCCGAGCGCGCTCGCGAGACCTTGAGCCACGCCGACGAGATCATCGTCATCAGTGTGCTATCGCGGGACGAAGAGGGCTTCTCCGGCGAGGCGCTGCTCAACCTGATGCTGGCTTGCGGTCTGCGCTACAGCAGCGACATGGGCATCTTCCACCGCTTCGAGACCGAGGACCCCGACAGCGAGCTGCAGTTCTCGATGGTCAACGTGCTCAAGCCGGGCACCTTCCCCATCGAGGCGATGGACGAATTCCGCACCCCGGGCATCACGCTGCTGATGCCGCTGCCCGGTGCGCTGGATACCGCCGCAGCCTTCGAAGCGATGGTCGAGACCGCCATGGTCATCGTGCGCAACCTGGGCGGCGAGCTGAAGGACGAGAACCACAGCGTGATGACCGCGCAGACCGTGGAGTTCGCCCGCCAGCGCGTGCAGGAGTTCGAGCGCCGCAATCGACTCAATCGCTATCAGGTGAACTGACGCCAGTTCGCGTGCCATGCCGCACCCGCCGACAACCCCGTGAGCGATCACGGGGTTGTCGTGTTCAGGGGCGGCGAGCCACCTTTCGAGATCCAAGAGACGCATGAGCCAGCCCGACCAGAAGATCCTCGGCGAAGTCGCCAAGCTGCGCGCCGAGCTCGATGACGCCAACTATCGCTACTACGTGCTCGATGAGCCGCACCTCACCGACGCCGAGTACGACCGCAAACTGCGCCGCCTGCAGGAGCTGGAGCAGGCGCACCCCGAGCTGGTGACGCCGGACTCGCCGACCCAACGGGTGGGGGCGCCGCCGGACGCCGGCTTCCCCGAGGTCGAGCACGCCGTGCCCATGCTGTCGCTGGACAACGCCTTGAACGAAGAGGAGCTCGAAGCCTTCGTCAAGCGAGTGTCCGAGCGACTGGAAGCCGATCCCGAGACGATTCGCTTCTGCTGCGAGCCCAAGCTCGACGGCGCCGCCGTGTCGCTGGTCTACGAGCGCGGCGTGCTGATCAGCGGCGCGACCCGGGGCGACGGACGCACCGGCGAGGGCATCACCTCCAACCTGCGCACATTGCGCTCGATCCCGCTCAAGCTGCGCGGCGACGCTCCCGAGCTGCTCGAGGTGCGCGGCGAGGTGATCATGAGCCATGCGGGCTTCGAGCGGCTCAACGAGCGTGCCCGGGAAGAGGATGGCAAGGTGTTCGCCAACCCGCGCAACGCCGCGGCAGGCAGCCTGCGTCAGCTCGACCCCGAACTCACCGCCAAGCGGCCGCTGGAGTTCAGCGCCTACCAGGTGGCGCGTATCGAACCGACACAGGGCGATGCCAGCCACAGCGAGCTGATGGCGCACCTCAAGGCGTTCGGCTTTCGTACCAGCAGCCTGCTGGAAGTGGTCAGTGGCAGCCAGGGAGTCGTCGACTACTGCCGCCGGTTGGGCGAGCGGCGCGACCGCCTCGGTTACGACATCGACGGGGCTGTGATCAAGGTCGATGACCTACGTCTCCAGCGCGAGCTGGGCTTCGTCGCCCGGGCGCCGCGCTGGGCCACGGCGTTCAAGTTCCCCGCCCAGGAGGAGACCACCCGGCTCAACGACGTCGAGTTCCAGGTCGGGCGCACCGGCGCGATCACGCCGGTGGCGCGGCTCGAGCCGGTCTCGGTGGCTGGGGTCACCGTCTCCAATGCCAGCCTGCACAACGCCGACGAGATCGCCCGCCTCGACGTCAAGATCGGCGACAGCGTGGTGATCCGCCGCGCCGGCGACGTCATTCCCCAGGTGGTGCGCGTGCTGCCCGAGCGGCGCCCCGCCGACGCCCGGGAGATCGTCTTCCCCGAGCGCTGCCCGGTGTGCGACTCCGAGGTCGAGCGGCTGGAGGGCGAGGTGGTAGCGCGCTGCTCCGGTGGGCTCTACTGCGCCGCCCAGCGAAAGGAGGCACTCAAGTACTTCGCCTCGCGCCGGGCCATGGATATCGACGGCCTGGGCGAAAAGCTGATCGACCAGCTGGTCGAACTCGATTGGGTCAAGACGCCTGCCGATCTGTTCCGGCTCAAGGCCGAGGATCTTGCAACGCTTCCGCGCATGGCGCAGAAATCCTCCGAGAAGCTGGTGGCGGCGCTGGCGAAGGCCAAGAGCACCACTCTGCCGCGCTTCATCTTCGCCCTGGGCATCCGCGAGGTGGGCGAGGCCACGGCGGCCAACCTGGCGCGCCACTTCGGCAACCTGGATGCGCTCATGGAGGCCGAGCAGGCCGATCTCGAAGCGGTGGAGGACGTCGGCCCGGTGGTGGCCGCTCACGTGCACACCTTCTTCCGTCAGGAACACAACCGCGAGACCATCGAGGCCCTGCGCGAGCTGGGCGTGAGCTGGGCCGAGGAAACCATCGGCGAGCGGCCCCAGCCGCTGGCGGGGCAGACCTGGGTACTCACCGGCAGCCTGGAGAGCATGACCCGCGACGAAGGCAAGGAGCGCCTGCAGGCGCTGGGGGCCAAGGTGGCCGGCAGCGTATCCAAGAAGACCACCGGCGTGGTGGCCGGCGAGGCCGCCGGCAGCAAGCTGGCCAAGGCGCAGGAGCTGGGCGTCGAGGTGCTCGACGAAGCCGCCTTCCTCGAACGGTTGGCGGCCTGGGAGCGCGGTGAGGAAGCGCCGGGCAGTGAAGGAGAGCCGTCATGAGCGGCCGCTTCATCGAGGTGCCCTACCGCATGTTGCCCGGGGAGACCCTCGATGCCCTGCTGGAGGCCTTCGTCACCCGTCAGGGCTACGACACCACCGACACCGGCGAGGGTATGCGCGGCTGGGTCGCCGAGCTCAAGCGCCAGCTGGAGCGCGGCGAGCTGCTCATTGCCCACGACCTGCAGACCGAGACCACCGAGGTGATGACGCTGGCTCAGTGGCGCGCCTTCGGCCGCGATCTGGCCGACGACGAGGAAGAAGGCTAGCCCAAGCCCAAGCGCTATACAGCGACGCCGCTCGCACGAAACTGGCCCGCCAAAATTGGCGGGCCGTTCATTGGGAAAACGCTGCTCGAACGTCTGCGCGAGCGAATCGCGCATAGCACATAGCGCGGGCTCAGCCGAACAGTAGCGGCAGCCCCAAGCCTGAAATCAGCAGAATCAACGCCCCGCCCAGACGCGAGGAGATCTGCGCGAAGGGCATCAACTGCATGCGCCGTGCCGCCGAAAGCACGGCCACGTCGCCGGTGCCGCCCATGTTGGCCATGCACAGCCCGGCGGTGATGGCCGACTCGATGGGGTAGAAACCCACCAGCTTGCCGAGCAGGGCCGCGCCCAGTGCGGCACCTGCCACCACTGCCAGTACGATCAGCACATAGGCGGGGGTCAGCGCTTCGATTACCGTGCCGAGGTCGGTGTAGGCCACGCCGATACCGAACAGCAGGGCGAAGGTCCAGTTGCGTGCCACGAAGCCGTACCACTGGGTAGCGGCGTCGGCCAGCGTCTGCGGCACCAGGCCGAATATCTTGAACAGTGCCACGATCACGATCATCAGTGCATAGGGGTGCAGCGGCACCAGCTCGGCGAGCAGCTGGCCGCCGATGTAGAAGCCCAAGGCGAGCATGACCCCCACGCCCAGGGCCGAGAGCTCCAGGTTCTGCTCCCGCTCGTCGAGCTTCACCCCGGGCATGATCTGCCCGTTGCCCGAGAGCGTGGGGAAGCGGTCGCCGAGCTTGGCCAGCAGGCTGGCAAAGACGATGGCGAAAACGTTGCCCAGGGCCAGCGCCGGCACCAGCAGTGAGATGTAGTAGCTGGCCGGCTGGCCGAGCATCTGCTCGTAGACCTGACTCATCGGCACCGCGCCGGCGCCCATGCCGCCACCGAGGATCGGCAGGGTGATCACCAGCACCGCATCGCTGATGGTGAAACCGGCCAGGGAGCCGACCAGGGCGGCCAGCAGGGCTGCGCCGATCACTGCCCCCATGATCGGGGCAAAGTAGCGGCTGCCGATGGTGACCAGCGAGTTGGAGTCCATGCCGAGGATACTGCCGGTGATCAGGGCCGCAATGTAGAAGTTGAGAAAATCGCCGCCCTGCATGAACTGGGTGATCGTCTCGCCGACGTGGGCCGGCATCACCGGGAAGTACATCAGGGCGGCGGCACCGAAGATTGTCAGTATTGCGCCGCCCCCCAGGTAGGAGCGCACGATGGGCAAGCGGTCGCCGATGAAGCCGAGCAGCTCGCCGAGTACCATCATGACCAGCAGTCCGCCGATCATCCCGGCGGGCAGGTTATCGGTGTAGATCGCGCACAACAGGGCGGCGCAGAGCAGGGCGAACGCAGGCAGCGGCATGCCGGCGATGCGCGGCCAGGTGCGCAAGGCGAGGGAGAGTGTAGCTGGATTGGCGTGGCTCATGCGTCTTCCTCCTGCCGCTCGGTGCGGGGAGAGCGGCGTCATGACCCGCGGTCGCGGGGAGTGCATCGATTGTGTGGGGTAACGAGTGCAAGCGAGCATAAGCCGCACGCCACGGCAGCCAAGTTTTGCGAAGTTAACAAAGCGTTTTGTCATTATTGAAAGCGGCGACGGGATCGACGGCACACTGCACGACCGCTGAGAATTCCACCAAGGTCGAAAACGATCGCCGATTCGGCTTCACGAGGGTGAGCGAAGTGTCGAAGTTACAGCGCTATCTGCAGCGCCTGCGGAAGGTCCGCCTGAACGTGCTGATTGCCTTGCTGGTGGCGGCCATGGTCGGCCTGGCGCTCGCCGTGTCGATGTGGCTGTTCGTGGCGCAACAGCGCAGCGCACTGGAGCAGGCCAGTGAGGCGCGGGTGATGGACCTGGCCCGAGTCGTGGCAGGTACGGAGCCGGTGCGTGCTGCGCTCGAAGGTGGAGCCACCGGCGAGTTGCAGCGAGAGATCGATACTCTGCGGCGCGAGTTGGAGGTCGACTTCATCGTGGTGATGGACGAGCGCTCGCGGCGCTTGACCCACCCGGATGCCAGCCAGCTCGGGCTGCCCTTCGAGGGTGGCGACGAGACCCTGGCTCTGCAGGGGGAGCGCTATGCTTCCCGCGCGGAAGGCACCCTCGGCACCAGCATCCGCGGCTTTGCACCGGTGCGCGGCGAAGATGAGCGGGTGATCGGCGCGGTGGCCGTCGGTGTGACTCTTGCCACGCTGCTACCGACCCTGGAGGAGCATCGTCGCCATATCCTGCTGGGTATGCTGGCTCTGTCGCTGCTGGCCGGTCTGGCCGTCGCGGGACTGTCGCGCTACCTGAAGCGGGTACTGCTCGGACTCGAACCGCACCAGATTGCCCGCCTGGTGGAGGAGCGTCAGGCGCTACTCAGCTCGGTGCACGAGGGAATACTCGCCGTGGATGGCGATGGCCGCATCACCCTGGCCAACACCGCGGCTCACCGGTTGCTGGGGCGGGCCGGACTGTCACCCCCCGAGCCGGGCAAGATGCTGGCGGATTACCTGCCCCAGATCGGCATGCTGGACGTGCTGGCGCAGGGCACGGCGATCCTCGATGCTCAGGTCACCGTCAACGAGCAGCGGCTACTGGTTAACAGCGTTCCGGTTCACCACGACGGCAGGCTGATCGGCGCGGTGGCTACCTTTCGAGACAAGGACGAAGTCGAACGCCTGGCAGAAGAGCTGACCGGAGTGCGCCGCTACGCCGAAGCGCTGCGCGCCTCGAGCCACGACTTCAAGAACACGCTGCATGTGGTCACCGGTTTGGCGCGTTTGGGCGACCTGGCGGCCCTGCGGCGCTATCTGCGTGAGCTGAACGATGGTCCCTTGCTGGCCACCATGCTCGGCGACCGGGTGCGCGATCCGGTTCTGGCCGGCTACCTGCTCGGCAAACGCAGTGAGGCCGAGGAGCGCGGTATTGCCATGCGCGTGGCGGCCGAAACGCCGATCCCGGTGCTGGCCGACTCGGCCTTGGGGCATACACTGGTCACGGTGCTCGGCAATCTGCTGGAGAACGCCTTCGAAGCCGTGAGCGGAAGCGAGAGTGCCAGCGTCAGCGTGCTGCTGGCGGTGGAAGAGTCGGTATTGATCGTCGAAGTGCAGGATACCGGACCGGGCATCGAGGCTGCGCTATTGCCCCATATCTTCGAAAGCGGCGTTACCACCAAGGGGGAGCAGCGTGGTGTGGGGCTGGCGCTGGCCAAGGCTCGTCTCGAGGCCCAGGGCGGCAGTCTGGCGCTCTACAGTCAGCCTGGGCAAGGCACACTGGCCGAGGTCAGCCTGCCGTTGAGCGAGCAGGAGCGTGCGGGAGAGTGGTCATGAGCGAACCGGTTCGGGTGCTGATCGTCGAGGACGACCCCATGGTCATGCGCCTCAATCTGGATTACCTGAATCGCTTGCCTGAGGTGACGCTGGCCGCTCAGTGTTTCGATGTACCAACCGCCATCGAGGTATTGGAGCAGCAGCCGGTGGAGTTGATCCTGCTGGACGTCTACCTGCGTGAGCGCAACGGTCTGGAGATCGTGCGTCGCCTGCAGCGCCAGGGGCGTGACGTCGACGTGATCCTGATCACTGCGGCGTCGGAGCTCGAAACGGTGCGCGAGGCGCGCCAGCTCGGGGTGCGCGACTTCCTGATCAAGCCCTTCGAGTTCGAACGCTTTCGCGACGCCATCCAGACGTGTGTCGCTCATCGCCGTTCCCTGGAGCGCCTGCCGGCCCAGGTCCAGCAGCGACATCTGGACCGGCTTTTCCAGCCTGTCGCCGTGGCACCGCGCCGCGCCGATGGCCTGCCCAAAGGGCTCACGGCACTGACCCTGGCCCAGGTGGCGGAGGCGATCCAGGCCTGGGGAGACGATGCCTTCGCCACCGAGGCGTTGGGGCCGGCGACCGGGATGTCGCGAGTCTCCCTGCGCAAGTACCTCAAGTATCTCACTGAGCAAGGCATTCTCGAGGAGTCGTTCCACTATGGCCAGGTGGGGCGACCGGCGTTCAGCTATCGCTGCCTCGACTGGCAGGCTCTGATCGAGCTGAGCGAAAAGCGGCACGGCTAGGTTCTACCATCGGTAGATCAGAACAATCAGGGGAAGCTTGACGTGCGTCAAACTGTCCCATGCCCAATTATGCAGAAAATACCCCTCTATTCGTTCGTATCCGCCGGCGACTCAGGGTCGAGGCTCGGCACCGTCTGTCCTGTTCATAGAGATCGAGATGCTGACTCGCGCCCGTGCCCTGTTCGCCTGCCTCAAGACCCTGCAAGGGTTCGTGCTGGTGGCGATTGTCTCCGCTTCGCTGACGGTCTTCATCGGAGTCACCCTGGCCTCCTCGCTGCTCTACGAGAACATCCTGGCACGCCAGGCTGAGCAGACCTCGGAAACCCTGGCGCGGCAGAGCTATAGCGCCATGCAGCAGGTGATGCGCCAGGGTTGGAACCGGGAGCAGATGGAAACCTTCATCGAGGAGGCCCGGCTGGCTCACGAAGCCTCCGGTTACCGCTTCACGTTCTACTGGGGCGACGGGGTCGCGGAGCGCCACGACGACATCGACCAGCCGGAGATGGACATCGTCATCCGCTCGGCGCTGGCCGCCGGGGGCGAGCGGGTGTGGCGCGAGAACGGCACCGTGCGACGCATCATGCCGTTGGTGGCCCGCGCCGAGTGCCTGGCCTGCGAGCAGTACGCGGCAGCCGGCGAAGTGCTCGGCGTGATCGACATTCAGCACGATCTGGCACCGATCAGCCGCGAGATGCGCTTCAACTACCTGGCCATGTTCATCGTCGCCGCACTGATGGTCCTGATGCTGGCCCTGGGCATCTCGAAGCTGTTCGCCGAGCGTATCGAAGCCACCCTAAGACAGTTTCGCAGGCGCCTGGCGGCGGTTAATTCCGTAGCCGACTTCCGCAACCTCAACCTCAGCGAGCGTGACGTGGGCTTCCAGGAACTCAACGAGGCCATGCAGCAAGTGAATGCATTGGTAGGCCGGCTCAGGAACGTGGCGGTGGACAAGGACATCCTCGAGTTCGAGATCCGCCTGCTGAGCAAGTTCATCATCACCTCCGAGGTAGTGCGCGACTGGCGTGAGTTCATCAAGGAGCTGCTGGCGGACATCAACACCATCATCCAGGCCCACACCCTGGTGACCATCTTCCAGGTGGAGGACGAAGGCTACGAGCTGGAGGTGTTCTGGTACCGCGAGGTGGCGCCGGAGACCCGGGCGACCTTCGAAGCGCTGCTGACCCAACTGCTCGAAGGCAAGCACGAGGGCCAGCCCGCCTGCATCATCCTCAAGGTCTCCCACCACACCGTGATGAGCTCGGCAGAAAACGAGGCACTGGCCGACCTCACGCCGGAGGACATCCGCCTGCAGACCAAGTCGCTGCTGCTCGAGGCGCCCAAGATCGGCGGTATCGTCGGCATCGGCGTGCAGTCGGATCTGGCCCAGGACCCGATCCGCCATATCGTCATCGACGGCATCCTGTCGACGCTGCTCAACCTGGTGGGCTCGGTCAAGGCGATTTACAAGTACACCCAGGACCTGGAGTTCTACGCCACCCGCGATCCGCTGACCAACCTGCACAACCAGCGCATTTTCAAGGACATGCTGACCTATGAGGTGGGCCGGGCGACGCGTCACCAGGATCACTTCAGCCTGCTGATGCTCGATCTGGACAACTTCAAGACGGTCAACGACCGGCACGGCCACGCCTTCGGCGACCAGTTCCTCCATGCCGTGGCCGATACCCTCAGCCACTCCATCCGGCCGGGGGATTTCCTGGCCCGCTACGGCGGCGACGAGTTCACCGTGATCCTGCCGCAGACCGAGGAGCAGCAGGCCTACTCGGTGGCGCTGCGCATCGCCGGCAATCTCTCTGCCCAGGTGCTCACCGCCCCCGATGGCAGCACGGTGCGGGCCACTACCTCGATCGGCATCGCCTGCTACCCCAACCACGCCGGCAATCCCCACGACCTCTTCCTGATGGCCGACAATATGATGTACAAGGCCAAGCGCAAGGGTAAGAACTGCGTGGCCCTGCCGGAGCAGGAGGAAGTGGCGGCGGTATTCAAGGAGGTCGGCGAGAAGAACCAGATGGTGCTCAGCGCGCTGGAAGAGCAGCGCATCGTGCCCTACTTCCAGCCCATCGCCGACGTGCGCACCGGCGAGGTGAACATCCACGAGCTGCTGATGCGCATTCAGCTCGACGACCGTCTGGTGCCGGCCGGCGAGTTCATCGACATCGCCGAGAGCATCGGCGTGATTCACAAGATGGACTATCAGCTGATCGAGAAGGCCTTCGCCCAGGTTCGCGAGCAGGGCTACGAGGGCATGCTGTTCATCAACCTTTCGCCTAAGTCTCTGATCATCGGCGAGTTCATCGGTCGTATTCACCAGTTGGCCATCGACTACGACATCCTGCCGGAGCGCATCGTCTTCGAACTCACCGAGCGCGAGACGGTGAGCAACCTAAAGCTGCTGGAGAAGTTCGTGCTCGACCTCAAGCTGGAGGGCTTCAACTTCGCCATCGACGACTTCGGCTCGGGCTACTCCTCGTTCCGCTACCTCAAGCAGTTCCCCATCGACGTGATCAAGATCGAGGGCGAATTCATCCGCAACATGCTCAGCGACGAGAAGTACATGGCCTTCGTCAAGAGCATCGTGACTCTGGCCCAGAGCCTCGGCGTGAGCACTATCGCCGAGTTCATCGAGGACGAAGAGGTGCTGGCCGCCGTCGAGGCGCTGGGTATCGACTTCGGCCAGGGCTACCACCTGGGGCGGCCGGGGCCGATTTTCGTCAGCCGCCGGCAGGTCCTTGCCATCGAGTAGGCTTGTGCCTGGCCCGGCTGACAGCGGCTACTTGCCCTGAACCAGATCGCGGATGATTCGTCGCCCCGGGTGCAGGTGATCCACCAGCGGCCACTCCAGCGGCAGCGGCTCGTCGCACAGGCGCGAGGCAAGCAGCTCGGCGCACAGCGGGGCGCTGGCCATGCCGCGTGAGCCATGGGCGGCGCTGATCCACAGCCCTGGGTGGTGGCGGCCGGGCACGTCGGGCACCCGGGTGGCGTCCTTGGCCAGCACGGCGTAATCCTCGCGCCAGGCTTCGACGTCGGGCAGCGGGCCGCAGTAGGGCGACTTGTCGGGGCTGGCCGCGCGTACCCCCACGCGGCCGGTGAGCCGCTCGGGCGAAAGCTCGGCGCCGGCCTCGCGCAGCGCCGCCACGAAGTGCGGCAGCCCCCGCTCCAGCTCCGCCAGGTTGGCGGCGTGGTCGGCCTCGCGCTCGCTCATGTCGGTCTCGCCGGGGCCGAAAGTGGCACCGAAGTTGAGTACCCCATCCTCTGCAGGCGGTACGTAGCCGCCGGCGCATACCACTCGGCCCAACGCAGGAGCGCCTTCGGGCAACGCCAGTTGACTGACCTGGCCGCGCACCGGTTGCAGCGGCAGGGCGCGGCTCTGTTCGAAGCGGGCCGCTTCGCTGGCGGTGGCGATCACCACTTGGTCGGCGTCGATACGCTCGCCATTGGCCAGGGTCAGGGTCCAGCCGCTCTCGTCGCTCTCGCCGCTATGCAGCGCTGTCACTTCACCGCGCCGGAAGCTGATGCCGGGCGTGGCGGCCAGCCTTATGCACAGCTCCAGTGGCTTGACCCAGGCGGCGTTGGGGTAGTCCAGCGCCGCTGCCTCGAGGCGGATGCCGGCGACGGCGCTGGCCTCTTCGGCGTCGAGCCCGCGCACCACGCTTGGCGGCAGCGGGTGGTTGGCCAGAAAGCGCGTCTGGCGCGCGCGCTCCTTGTCGTCCAGGGCCAGCTGCAGCACGCCGCTAGGCCGCCACAGAGCCTGCTTGGGGTCGAGCTCGGCCAGCCAGCGGCGGCTGTGCAACAGGCCGGCCAGATAGGTGCGGCTCTGCAGGTTGGTCTCCACGGCGAGCTTGACGTAGAGCGCCCCTTGCAGGTGCGTGGTGCCCAGCTCGGCGCGCTCGAAGCGGTCGATCAGGGTGACCTCGATGCCACGCCGGGCCAGGGCGGCGGCGGTGCTGGCGCCGGCAATGCCGG
>NZ_BAEU01000165.1:0-44842 GCF_000246875.1 Halomonas sp. KM-1 | reverse complement strand
CGAGCGCGGCGTGGAGGGCAAGATCGCGACCGCCCGCTACGCTCGCGAGAACGGCATTCCCTATCTCGGTATCTGTCTCGGCATGCAGGTGGCGGTGATCGAATTTGCCCGCCATGTGGCCGGTTGGGAAGATGCCAACTCCACCGAGTTCACCCACGACACCCAGCATCCGGTGGTCGGCCTGATCACCGAGTGGATCAACGCCGAGGGCAAGATCGAGCTGCGTGACGCAGCCTCGGACCTGGGCGGCACCATGCGCCTGGGCGGCCAGGTGTGTCACCTTGCAGCGGGCAGCAAGGCGCGCGAGGCCTACGGCAGTGATGAGATCGTCGAGCGCCATCGCCACCGTTTCGAAGTCAACAACCAGTTCATCGAGCAGTTGGAGAAGGCCGGTCTGGTGGTCTCCGGCAAGAGCGTCGACAATTCGCTGGTGGAGATGATCGAGCTGCCCGACCACCCTTGGTTCGTGGCCTGCCAGTTCCATCCCGAGTTCACCTCCACGCCGCGCGACGGCCATCCGCTGTTCACCGGCTTCGTCAACGCGGCGCTGGAGCACAAGGCGGCGCGCGCTCGCGCGCTCTCCTCGCATCAGGAGTGAGACCATGTCTGCCATGACCCCGTCCACACCCGAACGTCATATCTCCTTTGCCGGCCTCACCGCCGGCAATTCTTTGCCGCTGATGCTACTTGGCGGCATGAACGTGCTGGAGTCCCGTGAGCTGGCCCTCGAGGTGGCCGAGACCTATGTCGAGGTGACCGACCGGCTCGGCATGCCTTATGTGTTCAAGGCCAGTTTCGACAAGGCCAACCGCAGCTCCATCCACTCCTTCCGCGGCCCCGGCCTGGAAAAGGGGCTGGAGATACTGGCCGAGATCAAGCAGCGCTTCGGCGTACCGGTGATCACCGACGTGCACGAGCCGTGGCAGGCCGAGCCGGTGGCCGAGGTGGCCGACATCATTCAGCTGCCGGCCTTCCTGGCGCGCCAGACCGACCTGGTAGTGGCCATGGCCCGGACCGGTGCGGTGATCAACATCAAGAAGCCGCAGTTCCTGGCACCCCACGAAATGCGCCACATCATTCGCAAGTGCGAAGAGGCGGGCAACGATCGCGTGTTGCTTTGCGAACGTGGATCGAGCTTCGGGTATAATAATCTGATCGTCGACATGCTCGGTTTCGGTGATATGAAGCAGACCGGCTGTCCGGTGTTCTTCGACGTCACTCACTCCCTGCAGCGCCCCGGCGGACGCGCCGACAGCGCCGGTGGGCGTCGTCAGCAGGTGGCCGAACTGTCGCGTGCCGGCATTGCCGTGGGCCTGGCCGGGCTCTTCCTCGAAGCGCATCCGGACCCCGACAATGCTCTGTGCGACGGCCCCTGCGCGCTGCCGCTGGACCAGCTCGAACCCTTCCTGACCCAGGCGAAGGCGCTCGACGATCTGGTCAAGGGCTTCCCGGCGCTGAAAATCGAATAAAGCCGAGAGAGAAAAAGCGATTCCCACGACTCAATCAACGCTGACTGAATGAAAGGACGATAGAGATGACCAAGATTGTCGATATCCAGGCCCTCGAGGTGCTCGACTCCCGAGGCAACCCCACCGTGCAGGCCGAAGTGCGTCTGGAGAGCGGCGCCGTGGGCGTGGCCTGTGCCCCGAGCGGTGCCTCCACCGGCTCCCGCGAGGCCCTGGAGTTGCGTGACGGTGACAAGTCGCGCTACCTGGGCAAGGGCGTGCTGAAGGCGGTGGAAGCAGTCAACGGCGCCATTCGCGAGCGGCTCGTCGGGATGGATGCCCGTGACCAGCGCGGTCTCGACAATGCCATGCTCGAGCTCGACGGTACCGACAACAAGGCCAAGCTGGGCGCCAATGCCATCCTCGCCGTGTCGCTGGCGGCGGCCAAGGCGGCAGCCAATGCCAAGGGTATGCCGCTGTATGCCCACATCGCCGAACTCTACGGCCAGCCGGGGCAGTACAGCATGCCGGTGCCGATGATGAACATCCTCAACGGCGGCGAGCATGCCGACAACAACGTCGACATCCAGGAGTTCATGGTGCAGCCGGTGGGCGCAGCGAACTTCCGCGAGGCGCTGCGGGTCGGCGCCGAGATCTTCCATGCGCTGAAGAAGGTGCTTTCGGCCAAGGGCCTCTCCACCGCCGTGGGCGATGAGGGCGGCTTCGCGCCCAATCTGGAATCCAACGCCGAGGCGCTCGCCGTGATCAAGCAGGCCGTCGCCGATGCCGGCTACGAGCTCGGCCGCGACGTGACCCTGGCGCTCGACTGCGCCTCTTCCGAGTTCTACAAGGACGGCCAGTACAATCTCTCCGGCGAGGGTAAGGCCTTCGATGCCAATGGCTTCGTCGACTATTTGGCTGAGCTGTGCGACCAGTACCCCATCGTCTCCATCGAAGACGGCATGGACGAGTCCGATTGGGATGGCTGGAAGGCGCTGACCGACAAGCTCGGCGACAAGGTGCAGCTGGTCGGCGACGACCTGTTCGTCACCAACACCAAGATCCTCAAGCGCGGTATCGACGAGAAGATCGGCAACTCCATCCTGATCAAGTTCAACCAGATCGGCTCCCTCTCCGAGACGCTGGACGCCATCAAGATGGCTCAGGACGCTGGCTTCACCGCCGTCATCTCCCACCGCTCCGGCGAGACCGAGGACACTACCATCGCCGATCTGGCGGTGGGTACCTCGGCCGGCCAGATCAAGACCGGTTCGCTATGCCGTTCCGATCGTGTCGCCAAGTACAACCGCCTGCTGGTCATCGAGCAGCAGCTCGGTGAGCGTGTCGGTTATCCTGGCCGCTCGGCCATCAAAGGGCAGTGAATGGGTCGTGATTGAGCGCTGAGCCGACGATATCGCTGACAATTTTGTAGGAAATTGCCTACATAGAGGCGACGATTCAAGCTTAGTCTACCTAGGAAAACCGACGCCTTGGGTGTCGGTTTTTCTCTATCTCATTGTTTTTAAAGAATTTGGCTTTTTCGCTGTCAACCGGTCAGATTCGGCGAGGTTGCCAGAGGCGCGTTTGCGTCTTTTGGAGGAAATGCCAGAATGCGTGTGGGACAAGGCAGAGCGGGAGGCTCTCCAGCAGGATGCAACGGGATGCTTGATTCGTGGCACGCCCGGTGTGACAGGAAGTCGCCTCCGGGCAGGGAAGCTTGCCATTGGAGAGAGGGCGGAAGGAGCCGCCCAAGGAAATGCTGGGAGCCGGGCGGCCTTAGGGCCGCCTTTTTTTGCGCCTGAAATAGGCAATGCCGAAGGCCGCTTGGCCCTCGGCGCTAGGTCGGGCTTACGTTCGACCGGACTAGCCGCTGGGTTGGACTAGCCGCATGAAGCTCGGTTGGACTAGTCGCACGAAAGGGCCAGGTCGGGAAGCGGAGCTCAGCGCTCCAGGTACTGCAGCTTGCCCGGCTTGCCATCCCACTCCTCGGCGTCGGCCGGCGGATCCTTCTTCTCGGCAATGTTCGGCCATACCTCGGAGAGTTCGGCGTTGAGCGCGATGAACTCCTCCTGGCCTTCGGGCAGCTCATCCTCCGAGAAGATCGCTTCGGCTGGGCATTCCGGCTCGCACAGGGCGCAGTCGATGCACTCGTCCGGATGGATCACCAGGAAGTTGGGCCCCTCATAGAAGCAGTCCACCGGGCAGACCTCGACGCAGTCGGTGTACTTGCACTTGATGCAGTTTTCGGTGACGACAAAGGTCATGCCTGTCTCCCTCATTCGCAGCCGGACCGTGGTTTGTCCGGCTGGTGATGTTCGGTATCTTTTTTAAGCCTAAAAGTTATAAAAAACTAACTTCTTATAATGGCGGAAAAATTGGACGCTTCATTCTAGACATGCCGTCCCGTGTGAGCAAGCGACACGCTACCTACAGCTGCTCTCGCCAGCTATAGATCAACTCCAGCGCCCGGCGCGGCGTCAGCTCATCCGGGTTCAGATCGGCCAGGGCGTCGAGCAGCGGATGCGCTGCGCTGGCGAACAGGTCGCTCTGCATCGGCTTGGCATCGTCGCCCCGCGGCAGGCCGCCGCCGCGACTGCTCTGGTCGACCTCCTGCTGCTCGAGCTGCGCCAGCTTGTCCCGCGCCCGCGCGATGACCGACTGCGGCACGCCGGCCAGCTGGGCCACCTGCAAGCCGTAGCTCTGGCTGGCGGGGCCCTCTTCCACCCGGTGCATGAAGACAATGCCGTCGCGATGCTCGGCGGCGGTGAGGTGTACGTTGGCCACCCCTTCGGCCTGTTCGGCCAGCGCGGTCATCTCGAAGTAGTGGGTGGCGAACAGGGTGAAGGCGCGGGTGCGCGTCAGGTGCTCGGCGCTGGCCCAGGCCAGCGACAGCCCGTCGAAGGTGCTGGTGCCGCGGCCGATCTCGTCCATCAGCACCAGGCTGTGGTCGGTGGCGTTGTGCAGGATGCTGGCGGTCTCGGTCATCTCCACCATGAAGGTGGAGCGCCCGCCGGCCAGGTCGTCCGACGAGCCGATGCGGGTGAAGATGCGATCCACCGGGCCGATGCAGGCCTCGTCGGCCGGCACGAAGCTGCCGGTGTGGGCGAGCAGGGTGATCAGCGCCGCCTGGCGCATGTAGGTCGACTTACCGCCCATGTTGGGGCCGGTGATCACCAGCATGCGGCGCTGCTCGTCGAGCACCAGGTCGTTGGGCACGAAGGGAGCGTCGCTGACGTGCTCCACCACCGGGTGACGCCCGCCGCGAATCTCGATGCCCGGCGCCTCGCCGAGCCGGGGCCGCGAGAAGCCCAGCGCCTGGGCGCGCTCGGCGAAGGCGCAGAGCACGTCCAAAGCGGCCAGCGCGCGGCCGGTGCCCTGCAGGGGGGCGAGCTCGGCGTTGAGCGAGTCGAGCAGGCCGTCGTAGAGCAGCTTTTCGCGGGCCAGAGCACGCGACTTGGCCGACAGCGCCTTGTCCTCGAACTCCTTGAGTTCGGGAATGATGAAGCGCTCGGCGTTCTTCAGGGTCTGACGACGTACGTAGTCCACCGGCACTTCACGGGCCTGGGCGCGGGGAATCTCGATGTAGTAGCCGTGTACGCGGTTATAGCCCACCTTGAGCCCGGCCAGGCCGGTGCGCTCGCGCTCGCGGGCTTCGAGCTTCACCAGGTAGTCGCCGGCGTGCTCGGCCAGGCCGCGGTAGTCGTCGAGTTCGGCGTCGAAGCCGTCGCGGATCACGCCGCCGTCGCGGATCACCACCGGGGGATTGTCGAACAGCCCCCGGGCGAGCATGTCGGCAAGCTCGGGATAGGGACGGATATGGTGGGCCAGTTCGTCCAGGGCGGTGCCTTCGCTATAATCTTGCAGTTCACCCTGAAGCTCCGGCAGGGCGAGCAGGGCGTCGCGCAGGCGGGCCAGATCCCGCGGCCGGGCGCTGTAGAGCGCTACCCGCGCCAGAATGCGCTCCACGTCGCCGATCGCCTTGAGCAGCTCGCGCAGGGCGACGAAGCCCTCCTGCTCCAGCAGCAGGGCGACCGCGGCCTGGCGCCCCTGCACCTGGCTGCGGTCACGCAGCGGACGGTTGAGCCAGCGCTTGAGCAGCCGCGAGCCCATGGCAGTGGCGGTGGTGTCGAGCACGCTGGCCAGCGTATTGTCGCCGCCGCCGCCGAGATTGATGTCGATCTCCAGATTGCGTCGGCTGGCGGCGTCGATCACCACAGCGTCGTCGCGGTTCTCCACCCCCAGCGCGGTGACGTGGGGCAGCGGCGAGCGCTGGGTGTCGCGGGCGTACTCCACCAGCACCCCGGCGGCGGTAAGTGCGGCCTCCAGATGAGCACAGCCGAAGCCGCGCAGGTCCTGTACCTGGAACTGGTCGCACAGCAGCCGCGTGGCCGATTCGAGATCGAACAGCCAGTCGCTCTGGCGGCGCAGGCCCGGCCGCCCTTCCAGGGCGGGAGGCAGCGACAGGCTCTCGGCGATGAGCAGTTCGGCGGGATCGAGACGCTGAAGCTCGGCGAGCATGTCGCCCTCGCCCTCCACCTCGAGCACGCTGAAGCGTCCGCTGGAGAGCTCCAGCCAGGCGATGCCCCAGCAGTCGCCGGCCGGGTGCACGGCCACCAGCAGGTTGTCGCGGCGGGCATCGAGCAGCGCCTCGTCGTGCAGCGTGCCGGGGGTGACGATACGCACCACGCGACGCTCCACCGGTCCCTTGCTCGTCGCCGGATCGCCGATCTGCTCGCAGATCGCCACCGACTCGCCGGCCTTGACCAGGCGCGCCAGGTAGCCCTCGGCGCTGTGGTAGGGCACGCCGGCCATGGGAATCGGCTTGCCGGCGGACTGACCGCGCTGGGTCAGGGTGATGTCGAGCAGGGCGGCGGCGCGTCTGGCGTCGTCGAAAAACAGCTCGTAGAAATCGCCCATACGATAGAAGAGCAGCACGTCGGGATGCTCGCGCTTGATCCTCAGATACTGGGCCATCATCGGGGTATGGGCCGGCATGGCCGTCTTGACCGCGTCGTTCATGCGTTCTCGGCTGGCTCGTCGATTGTGTGGGGCGTGGGAGGGCAAGGTTAACATGCGCGGCCCGGAGCCGACACGCTCGGGGTCTGCGGGATACTGTACAGATGGTCTGTCGCCGCGGGGAGGATGCGCTATGGTGGCAGGCAGTCCCACTCGATCAGGAGCGATACCATGCCGCATAGTGCTACCAGCCTGGCCAACCTCGATCTCACCACGCTGGCCGAGCGCCTCGGACGGCGCTGCCGCGAGCAGGGCGTCAGCGTGACCGCGGCCGAATCGTGCACCGGTGGTGGAGTGGCCAGTGCCATCACCGCGGTGGCGGGCAGTTCGGACTACTTCGAGACCGGCTACGTGACCTATTCCAATGCGGCCAAGGCCCGCCTGCTGGGCGTTGCCGAGGCGCTGATCGCCCAGCACGGTGCCGTCAGCCGTGAGGTGGTGGAGGCGATGGTGGCGGGTGCCTGCCGCGACAGCGGCGCCAAGCTGGGGGTGGCGATCAGCGGCGTGGCCGGCCCCGATGGCGGTACGCCGGAGAAGCCGGTGGGCACCGTCTGGCTGGCCTGGGGCAGCGAGCACGAGCAGCGCGCCGAGCGTTTCCAGTTTCCCGGCGACCGGCGGGCGGTGCGCGAGCGGGCGGTGCGCGAGGCCATCGTCGGGCTGATTCGCTACCTGGAGAACCCGCCGGGGCAATCACGTTGAACGAGTGACTAGGCGCGCGGCGTTTTTTTCGTCATACTACTGTCCAACCATACAGTGTCCGGGCGTGCTCCCCTTGGCGGCCCACCATTCATCATTTGTATTTGCAGCATTGTATTTGCAGCATTGCATTTGCAGCGTCTGCGAGTTCTGCGAGGAGAGCCTCATGGCACAGGATGAAAATCGTTCCAAGGCATTGAATGCCGCCCTTTCCCAGATCGAGCGGCAGTTCGGCAAGGGTACCGTGATGCGCCTGGGCGATGCGCCGCGGGTGGCGATGCCCTCGGTGTCCACCGGTTCGCTGGGGCTGGACATCGCCCTGGGCATCGGCGGCCTGCCCTTTGGCCGCGTGGTGGAGATCTTCGGTCCGGAATCCTCGGGCAAGACCACCCTGACCCTGTCGGTGATCGCCCAGGCCCAGAAGCAGGGCAAGACCTGCGCCTTCATCGATGCCGAGCACGCCCTCGACCCGAGCTACGCCGAGAAACTCGGCGTCAACCTCGACGACTTGCTGGTGTCGCAGCCGGACACCGGCGAGCAGGCGCTGGAGATCTGCGACATGCTGGTGCGCTCCGGCGGCGTCGACGTGATCATCATCGACTCGGTGGCGGCGCTCACCCCGCGGGCCGAGATCGAGGGCGAGATGGGCGACTCCCATGTCGGTCTGCAGGCGCGCCTGATGTCCCAGGCCCTGCGCAAGATCACCGGCCACATCAAGAACGCCAACTGCCTGGTGGTGTTCATCAATCAGATCCGCATGAAGATCGGCGTGATGTTCGGCAGCCCCGAGACCACCACCGGCGGCAACGCGCTGAAGTTTTATGCCAGCGTGCGCCTCGACATCCGCCGTACCGGTTCGGTCAAGCAGGGCGACGAGGTGACCGGCAACGAGACCCGCGTCAAGGTGGTGAAGAACAAGGTGGCACCGCCGTTCCGTCAGGCCGAATTCCAGATTCTCTACGGCAAGGGTATCTACCATGCCGGTGAGGTGATCGACCTCGGTGTACAGTGCAACCTGGTCGACAAGGCCGGTGCCTGGTACAGCTACAAGGGCAACAAGATCGGTCAGGGCAAGGCCAACGCCGCCCAGTTCCTCGAGGACAACCCGGCGGTGATGGAGGAGATCGAGAGCCAGATCCGCGGCCAGCTGCTGGCCACGGCGGCGCCCAAGGAGGAGGAGATCGCTGAGCCGCTGGCTGCCGAGGCCGAGCGCGAGGACGACCTGCTCTAAGCCAGGTCGCACTAAATCAGGTTGCTCTAAATCATGCCATTGCAGCCCGGCTCCGAGCGTGCGTCGTCCCCGCGGGACGACGCCATCCGCCTGCTGGCCCGGCGCGAGTACACTCGCGCCGAGCTGACACAGCGGCTCGCGGCGCGTGCCCACTCGGCAGAGGCGATAGCCGCCTGCCTCGATACCCTGGCCGACGAAGGGCTGCAGTCCGACGCCCGCTTCGTCGAGAGCTTCGTGCGCTCGCGCATCGCGCGCGGCCAGGGTCCGCTGAAGGTGCGGGCCGAGCTGGAGCGGCGCGGCGTCGAACGCGCCCTGATCGCGACCGCACTGGCCGAGGTCGAGCGGGAGGGCGAGGTCGATTGGTTCGAGCTCGCCGCCGCGACGCTGGCGCGGCGCTACTCCCTGCCGGACAGCACCCCCCGTGAGCGCGCCCGACGCGAGCGCTTCCTGGCGTCTCGCGGCTTCGAATTCGAGCATGTGCGCTACGCCCTCGAGCGTCTCGACTCGGTCGAATGACGTTCGCTTGGGCGCCTCCTCTTTAGTCGCTTGACAACTGCGTTATAATGCCTCCCTTTGTGAACGCCCTCGGTGGCGCTCCTGACACGCCAAGGCGTGCGAATTCGGCCATGTGAAGCGGCGCCGAGCGCGCCTGCCCGTCGGGTGACCACGCTCATCGCCACGGATATGCCATGAAAAGCGCAGACATCAGACAGGCCTTTCTGAATTACTTCGAGGAGCACGGGCATACCGTTGTGCCATCCAGCTCCCTGGTGCCGGGCAACGACCCGACGCTGCTGTTCACCAATGCCGGCATGGTGCCGTTCAAGGACGTCTTCCTCGGCCGTGACCCGCGCCCCTACGTGCGTGCGGCCTCGTCCCAGCGCTGCGTGCGCGCCGGCGGCAAGCACAACGACCTCGACAACGTCGGCTACACCGCACGGCATCACACCTTCTTCGAGATGCTGGGCAACTTCAGCTTCGGCGACTACTTCAAGCGCGACGCCATCCGCCTGGCCTGGACCTTCCTCACCGAGCGCATGGGGCTGCCGGCCGAGAAGCTGTGGGTCACGGTGTTCACCGAAGACGACGAGGCCTACGGCATCTGGGCCGACGAGATAGGCGTGCCGCACGAGCGCATCGCGCGTATCGGCGCCAAGGACAACTTCTGGCAGATGGGCGATACCGGCCCCTGCGGCCCCTGCTCGGAGATCTTCTACGACCACGGTCCCGAGGTGTGGGGCGGCCCTCCCGGCACTCCCGAGGAGGACGGCGACCGCTACATCGAGATCTGGAACCTGGTGTTCATGCAGTTCGACCGCGATGCGGCCGGCAACCTGAACCCCCTGCCCAAGCCCTCCATCGATACCGGCATGGGCCTCGAGCGGGTGGCAGCGGTGCTCCAGGGCGTGCACTCCAACTACGAGATCGACCTGTTCCAGAATCTGCTCAAGGCGGCGGCCGATGCCACCGGCCATGCGGATACCGACACGCCCTCGCTGCGGGTCATCGCCGACCATATCCGCTCCTGCGCCTTCCTGATCACCGATGGCGTGCTGCCCTCCAACGAGGGCCGCGGCTACGTGCTGCGCCGGATCATCCGCCGCGCCATTCGCCACGGCCACAAGCTCGGCGCCAAGGAGCCGTTCTTCCACAAGCTGGTGGCGGCTCTCGATGCCGAGATGGGCGATGCCTATCCCGAGCTCCGTGAAGCCAGCAGCCAGGTCGAGCGCATCCTGCTCAAGGAGGAGGAGCAGTTCGCGCGCACCCTCGAACACGGCATGAGCCTGCTCGAAGAGGCCCTGGCCGGGCTCCAGGGCGACGTGCTGCCGGGCGAGACGGTATTCAAGCTTTATGACACCTACGGCTTCCCCTATGACCTCACCGCCGACGTCTGCCGCGAGCGCGGCGTGAGCCTGGACGAAGCCGGCTTCGAGCGTGAGCTCGAGGCCCAGCGCGAGCGCGCCCGTGCCGCCAGCCAGTTCGGCGCCAGTCAGGGCGTGGCGCTGGAGCTCGAGGGCGAGACCGCCTTCACCGGTTACGAGCGGCTCGAGGATCGCGCCACCGTCACCGCCATTGCCGACCATGAGGGCAACGCTCTGGTCGCGCTCGAAGCCGAGCAGCGCGGCATCGTGGTGCTCGACCGCACCCCCTTCTATGGCGAGTCCGGTGGCCAGGTGGGCGACACCGGCTACCTGACGCTCGACGGCGGACGCTTCCTGGTCACCGACACCCAGAAGCAGGGCGGTCACCACCTGCATCACGGCGTGCTGCTCGAAGGCCGCCTGAGCGTGGGCGCCGAGGTATCACCTCAGGTCGATGCCAAGCTGCGCGGCGCCACCATCCGCAACCACTCCGCCACTCACCTGATGCACAAGGCGTTGCGTCTGGTGCTGGGCGACCACGTGCAGCAGAAGGGCTCGCTGGTGACGCCGGAGCGGCTGCGCTTCGACTTCAGCCACTTCGAGGCCATGACCCCGGCGCAGCTCGCCGAGGTGGAGCGTCTGGTCAACGAGCAGGTCCTGGCCAATGCGCCGACCCGCATCGAGCAGATGACCCTGGACCAGGCCAAGGCCAAGGGTGCGGCGGCGCTGTTCGAGGCCAAGTACGCCGACAGCGTACGGGTGCTGACCATCGGCGCCGACGACTTCTCCATCGAGCTGTGCGGCGGCACCCACGTGGCCCGCAGCGGCGACATCGGCTGCTTCCACATCGTCAGCGAGCAGGGCATCGCGTCGGGCGTGCGCCGCATCGAGGCGATCACCGGCGAAGGGGCGCTGGCCTACTTCCGCGAGCAGGAAACGCGGCTGGCGCGCATCGGCGAGCGCCTCAAGGCCAAGCCGGAGCAGGTCGAGGAGCGCGTCGAGTCGCTGGTGGAGCGTAACCGCAGCCTGGAGAAGGAGCTCGAGCGGCTCAAGGCCAAGCTGGCAAGCGCCGCGGGCAGCGACATGCTCGCGCAGGCTCAGGAGATCGCCGGGGTCAAGCTGCTGGCCACCCAGCTCGAAGGCGTTTCGGCCAAGGAGCTGCGCGGCGTGCTCGACCAGCTCAAGAACAAGCTGGGCTCTGGCATCGTGGTGCTCGGCGTGGCCGACCGGGAAGCGGGCAAGGTGAGCCTGATTGCCGGTGTCACCGACGATCTCACCGGCAGGGTCAAGGCCGGTGAGCTGGTCAATCACGTGGCCACCCAGGTGGGCGGCAAGGGCGGCGGTCGCGCCGACATGGCCCAGGCCGGGGGCAGCGACGTGACGGCCCTGCCGGCGGCTCTGGAGAGCGTCTCCGCCTGGGTCGAACAGCAGTTGCATTGAGGACGGTCGGGGCCGTGACGTTGCGTTACGGCCCTTTTCGTTGACGACTTTCACTCATCCGAGCGTGCATCGCTCGACAAACGAGGGAAAACCGTAGATGGCACTTTACGTACAGAAATTCGGTGGTACCTCGGTGGGCTCCGTGGAGCGCATCAAGGCCGTGGCCGAGAAGGTCAAGGGCTTTCGTGACGACGGCCATCAGGTGGTGGTCGTGGTCTCCGCCATGAGCGGCGAGACCAACCGTCTGATCGGCATGGCCAACGAGATCAACGACGAGCCCACGCCGCGCGAAATGGACATGCTGGTCTCCACCGGCGAGCAGGTGACCATTTCGCTGCTGGCGCTCGCCCTGCACAAGCTGGGCGTACCGGCCACCTCCTATACCGGCTCCCAGGTGGGTATCCTCACCGACAGCGCCCACACCAAGGCCCGCATTCAGCGCATCGAGACCGACGAGATGCGCGAAGACCTCGACGAGGGCAAGGTGGTCGTAGTGGCAGGCTTCCAGGGCGTCGACGAAGAGGGCAACATCACCACCCTCGGTCGCGGCGGCTCCGATACCACCGGGGTGGCGCTGGCGGCGGCGCTGGGCGCCGACGAGTGTCAGATCTACACCGACGTCGACGGCGTCTACACCACCGACCCGCGGGTCTGCTCGAAGGCTCAACGCCTCGACACCATCACCGTCGAGGAGATGCTGGAACTGGCGAGCCTCGGCTCCAAGGTGCTGCAGATCCGCTCGGTGGAATTCGCCGGCAAGTACAATGTCCCGCTGCGCGTGCTGTCCAGTTTCCAGGATGGCCCCGGCACCCTGATCGTTGCTGAATCCGACCAAGACGAGGACTCCATGGAAGAACCGCTGATCTCAGGCATCGCCTTCACCGCCAACGAGGCCAAGCTGACCCTGCTCCATACGCCGGACGTGCCGGGCGTGGCCTCGCGCATTCTGGGCCCGATCGCCGACGCCAACATCGAAGTCGACATGATCGTGCAGAACGTGGCACCGGCTGGCGACTACACCGATTTCACCTTTACCGTGGCCAAGGGCGACTACAAGAAGACGCTCAAGATCCTCGAGGAACAGGTGATTCCCGAGCTGGGTGGCGGTGAGGTCAACGGCGACGACAACATCGCCAAGGTCTCCCTGGTCGGCGTGGGCATGCGCTCGCATGCCGGCGTTGCCGCCAAGATGTTCCGCGTGCTGGCCGACGAGAACATCAACATCCGCATGGTGTCCACTTCCGAGATCAAGATCTCGGTCGTCATCGACGAGAAGCAGATGGAGCTCGCCGTTCGTGCCCTGCACACCGCGTTCGGTCTCGACAAGAGCGATATCGAGAGCGAATAAGAACGTAACAAGAACATTAACAAGGTAGGACGACTTCAGCGGGTGCTTCTTCTACTCTGGGGAGGTCTGCCGCGATGAGCGGTCCGGCTTCCCTTCAACGCTGTCATCGTGTCATGGTGGGGTTGGGTGGTGGTGATGCACCTTTGGTGCATAGTAGTACTAATGTGTTACATAATGAGAGCAACCTAGCGTCGATGGGATCGACGCGTATCCCGTTGCAAGTCGTCTGAGAAGGAGATCAGTCATGCTCATCCTGACCCGCCGAGTCGGTGAAACGCTGATGATCGGTGATGACATCACCGTGACCGTCCTTGGCGTCAAGGGCAACCAAGTACGTATTGGCGTCAATGCCCCCAAGGATGTCGCCGTACATCGTGAGGAAATCTATCAGCGCATCCAGCGTGAAAAGTCAGACGAAGAGGGTGGGAGCGGTCAGGCTTAGTAGACGACGTTGTCTCCGCCGGTTTCGGCAACAGGAAACAAATGTCTGAATACGCTGGACAAAGCGCGATAGAAAAGATAGGATATGCGCCGTGTCGTTGAGGGAGAGGTGGCCGAGTGGCTGAAGGCGCTCCCCTGCTAAGGGAGTATGGGGTTTATAGCCCCATCGAGGGTTCGAATCCCTCCCTCTCCGCCATACGACATGGATCCATTGTTCGATGCGTATCGTTAGATGCGTGATGGTTCGAAGTGTGATGATGCGCCCGTAGCTCAGCTGGATAGAGTACCTGACTACGAATCAGGTGGTCGGAGGTTCGAATCCTCCCGGGCGCGCCACGAAGCATGATGAAGCGGTCATGAAAATGAGCGTCGATCGTGTCTCCGCAAAGCGCATGATTCGAAGCAATGGTGACTACCTGCAGGACCTCGGTCTTGCAATCCGCGCCCGTAGCTCAGCTGGATAGAGTACCTGACTACGAATCAGGTGGTCGGAGGTTCGAATCCTCCCGGGCGCGCCAGATTCAAAAACCCGTCCTCCTGTGAGGACGGGTTTTTTGCTTTTGTCAGCCCCTTTCTTCAGACGTGGCAGAGCGTGCCTGCAGGCGCTCCTGGCGGCGTGAGCCCGGGCTTCTGCGGCGCGTGCCCGAGCCCGGCCAGCAACCCTTCGAGCAGCCCTTCGAGATCGTTGATGCGCTTCACCGCCTGGAAGCGTCGCTCCGCTTCGTCGTTCCTATAGCGCATGTGGTTCAGCCACTGTTTTACCAGAGACGTGACAATGCGTTCGGGAAGTGTGCTACGCTGCAATGCAGCATATTCGGCAAGGATGGCAGCCCGTTCCTGCCACTGCGTATCGGGCAGTCGCTCGCCGGTACTCAGCCAATGGCGGATGCGAGGTGCCAGTAGCGGATCGGCAAGGGCGCCTCGGCCCAGCATGACGTCGCGGCAGCCGGACAGCGTGCGCGCCTTCCAGTAATCCTCCAGGCTCCAGATATCGCCGTTGGCGACCACCGGAATCTGGATGTGACGGCGAATGCGGCCGATCCACTCCCAGTGGGCCGGTGGGCGATAGCCTTCGTCGCGGGTGCGTGCATGTACCACGAGCTGCGTAGCGCCGCCGTCGGCTGCCGCCTGGGCGCAGGCCAGCGCCAGGCGGCGATCAGAGAAGCCGAGGCGGACCTTGGCCGTCACCGGTATCGAGTCGCCTACGGCGTTGTGAACCGCGGCCACGGCGGCCTGCACGCGACGTGGGTCGCGCAGTAGCGAGGCGCCGCCGTCGTGACGGTTGACCAGCTTGGCCGGGCAGCCGAAGTTGAGATCGATGGCGCGGGCGCCGAGGTCTCGCGCCTGCTCGGCGTTGGCCGCCAGCGCTTCGGGATCGCTGCCGAGCAGCTGTAGCGCCACGGGAACCCCCGCCGGCGTGACTACCCCGGTTTCGAGCTCAGGGCAGTGGCGCAGGAAGACCTTGGGTGGCAGTCGTGCATCGACGACGCGGACGAACTCCGTCACCGCCCAGTCGAAACCGGGGCGGCGGGTAAGCAGATCGCGGGCATGGGCATCGATCACGCCCTCCATGGGGGCGAGTCCGATCCTTCCTTGTAGTAAAACAACAACGTTGGCTTCCACCATGGGGTGCTTGCAATTCATCCGGAGTGTGGCAGTTTAGATGGCCAACTTTTAAACGCTTGGCGTCATGTTTGCGGCAATTTAGCTCAAGAACTCGGCTCAAGAACAAGGGGGAGTAAGCATGCAGGATGAGCAGTTGCTACTCGATGGCCTGGCCCTGATGGGGGTCGGCATGGGTTTCGTTTTTGTTTTTCTTACCATTCTGGTGCTGGCCACCACCCTGATGTCACTGGTAGTTCGCCGCCTGGCGCCGCCCCCTGCTTCCCCGGCCACTGCGCCGACCTCGACCACGCCATCCGCCAAGGATGACGCCGAAATCATGGCCGTCATCAGCACCGCCATCCATCGCTATCGTCAGCGCCGCTGACGGCTGGCAGCGAACGCAATACTACTACACAACACGTCATTCACGGGGTCATTGTCATGAGCGAGACCAATCGCCCGCTGGGCATCACCGACGTCGTCCTGCGCGACGCCCACCAGTCGCTGTTTGCCACCCGCATGCGGCTCGACGACATGCTGCCGATCGCCGAGAAGCTCGACCGGGTCGGCTTCTGGTCGCTGGAGTCCTGGGGCGGTGCCACCTTCGACGCCTGTATCCGCTACCTCGGCGAGGATCCGTGGGAGCGGATACGCGCGTTGAAGGAGGCCATGCCCAATACGCCGCAGCAGATGCTGCTGCGTGGCCAGAACCTGCTCGGCTACCGCCATTACGCCGACGACGTGGTCGACCGCTTCGTCGAACGGGCCAAGACCAACGGCGTCGACGTGTTCCGCGTGTTCGATGCCATGAACGACCCGCGCAACCTGGAGCGGGCCATCAAGGCCGTGCGCAAGGTGGGCGGTCACGCTCAGGGCACCATCTCCTATACCGTGAGCCCGGTGCACACCCTCGACAGTTGGGTCGAGCTGGCCGAGACAATCGCCGACATGGGCGCCGACTCGCTGGCGATCAAGGACATGGCCGGCCTGCTGGCCCCCTACGATGCCTATGAGCTGGTCACGCGGCTGAAGAAGGCGCTGTCGATCCCGATCCACATGCAGTGCCATGCCACCACCGGCATGTCCACCGCCGCCATCCTCAAGGCGGTGGAGGCCGGTATCGACAACGTCGACACGGCCATCTCGTCCATGTCGATGACCTATGGCCACAGTCCCACCGAGTCAGTGGTGGCGATTCTCAAGGGTACCGAGCGCGACACCAATCTCGACCTCGAGCTGCTCGAGGATATCGCCGGTTACTTCCGCGAAGTGCGCAAGAAGTACGCTGCCTTCGAGGGCTCGCTCAAGGGCATTGATTCGCGCATCCTGGTGGCCCAGGTGCCCGGCGGCATGCTCACCAACATGGAGAGCCAGCTCAAGGAGCAGGGTGCCGGCGACAAGCTCGACGACGTGCTGGCCGAGATCCCCCGTGTGCGCGAGGACCTGGGTTTCATCCCGCTGGTCACGCCCACCTCGCAGATCGTCGGCACCCAGGCAGTGATGAACGTGATGATGGGCGAGCGCTACAAGTCGATCTCCAAGGAGGTTCAGGCGCTGCTCAAAGGCGAGTACGGCGCCGCGCCGGCGCCCTTCGACAAGGCGCTGCAGAGTCGCGTGCTGGAGGGTGGTGAGCCGATCACCTGTCGCCCTGCCGATCTGCTTGAAGACGAAATGGACCGGCTCGCCGCCGAACTCAAGGAGAAGGCCAAGACCGACGGCATTCGCCTCGCCGAAGGCGAGCGCGAGATCGACGATGTCCTCACCTATGCGCTGTTCCCGCAGATCGGGCTGAAGTTCCTCAAGAACCGCGACAATCCCGATGCCTTCGAACCGGCCCCCCAGTCGCCGGGGCAGGAGGCCAGCCTGCCGGTGACCGCTCAGAAGGGCGAGGACAAGCTGCCGGCGACGCGTGCGGCGGCGCCTGCCGGCCCCGAGACCTATACGGTCAAGGTCAACGGCAAGCAGTACGTGGTGGAAGTGGCCGAGGGCGGCGAGATCGGTGCCGTGTCGGAGTCGGCCGCCCAGTCGGCGGCTCAGCCGGCGGCGGGTGTCGCAGGCTCGTCGGGTGAAACGATCACCGCCCCGCTGGCCGGCAACATCTTCAAGGTCAACGTGCGCCCCGGCGACAGCGTGCAGGAAGGCGATGTGGTGATCATCCTCGAGGCAATGAAGATGGAAACCGAAGTGCGGGCCGCCAGCAGCGGTACCGTGTCCGAGGTCAAGGTCGGTGAGGGCGACAGCGTCGCCGTCGGCGACACGCTGATCGTGCTGTAAGGGCTTCTACCATGGAAAAGCTGTTGACCCTGTGGGAGGGTTCCGGCCTCTACAACCTGACCTTCGGCCAGGTGGTCATGATCCTGGTGGGCCTGGTGCTGCTCTACCTGGCGATTGCCAAGAAGTTCGAGCCGCTGCTGCTGGTGCCGATCGGCTTCGGCGGCATACTCGCCAACATTCCCGAGGCGGGCCTGGCGATCTCGGCGCTGGATCAGGCCATCGAAGTGGCGCGCCCGGCGGTGCTGCAGCAGATGGCGGCGGCGCTCGGCGCTACGCTCGATCCGCTGGCCGGCGAGGAGGCGTGGCGCGCCACGCTAAAGGCGCTAGTCGACAACGGTGCTGCACCGGATCAGGTCCGCGCCGCCCGGGACATCGCCCTGAACGTCGGCTACGGCGACGGGCTGCTCTACGTCTTCTACTCTCTGGCCGTGGCTTCGGGCATCGCACCGCTGCTGATCTTCATGGGCGTGGGGGCGATGACCGACTTCGGCCCGCTGCTGGCCAACCCGCGCACCCTGTTCCTGGGAGCGGCGGCGCAGTTCGGCATCTTCGCCACCCTGTTCGGCGCGGTTGGCATGTCGGCTCTGGGCTGGATGGACTTCTCCATCGAGCAGGCCGCGGCCATCGGCATCATCGGCGGTGCCGACGGGCCGACCTCGATCTACGTGTCGAGCGTGCTGGCGCCGGAGCTGCTGGGTGCCATCGCCGTGGCAGCCTACGCCTACATGGCACTGGTGCCGATGCTGCAGCCGCCGATCATGCGGCTGCTGACCACGCGCAAGGAGCGGGCGATAGCGATGACGCAGCTGCGCCCGGTCTCCAAGCTGGAGAAGATCGCCTTCCCCCTGCTGCTGCTGATGCTGGTGGCGCTGTTCCTGCCCGATGCCGCGCCGCTGCTGGGCATGTTCTGCTTCGGAAACCTGATGCGCGAGTGCGGCGTGGTGGAGCGACTGACCGATACCGCGCAGAACGCCCTGATCAACATCGTCACCATCGTGCTGGGGCTGGCCGTGGGTTCGCGGCTGATGGCCGAGAGCTTCCTGGCGCTGGAGACTCTGGGCATCATGACGCTGGGCATGGTGGCCTTCGCCATCGGTACCGCGGCCGGGGTGCTGATGGCCAAGCTGATGAACCTGGTGAGCCGCATGCCGATCAATCCGCTGATCGGTGCCGCCGGGGTGTCGGCGGTGCCGATGGCGGCACGGGTCGCCAACAAGGTGGGGCTCGAGTCCAACCCGCACAACTTCCTGCTCATGCACGCCATGGGCCCCAACGTGGCCGGCGTCATCGGCTCGGCGGTGGCTGCCGGGGTGATGATCAAGTACCTGGGATAGCAGAGCCTCGATGAGTAACGACTACGGCACCCGAGGGTGCCGTAGTCGTTCATGCAGGTCACGCTACCAGGGCAGCACGGCACCGTCGGTACGCGGCTCGGTGCCGCCGCACAGCACGCCGGATGTCGGGTCGCGCAGGATGATCTGGCCACGACCGAAGCTGATCGTGTCGGCAAGCTTGACGATGTGGTGGCCGCGCCGCGCCAGGGCTTGTGCCAGGTGGTCGGGGAAATGCGGTTCCACCTCGACGGTCTTGCCCTTGGTCCACTTCCAGCGCGGCATATCCAGGGCCGCCTGAGGATTGAGCCGGTCCTCGAGCATTGCGGTGATCACCTGCACGTGGCCCTGGGGCTGCATGTAGCCGCCCATCACCCCGAACGGCCCCACTGCCTGACCATCCCGGGTGATGAAGCCGGGGATGATGGTGTGATAGGTACGCTTGCCCGGTGCCAGGGCGTTGGCGTGGTCGGCATTGAGAGAGAAGGAGGCGCCGCGATTCTGCAGGCTGATGCCGGTACCCGGGATCACGATGCCCGAGCCGAAGCCGTGGAAGTTGCTCTGGATGAACGACACCATGTTGCCCTCGCCATCGGCGGTGGCCAGATAGACGGTGCCGCCCATGACCGGATTGCCGTGAACCGGGTCGACGGCTCTCTCTCCGATCAGTCCGGCGCGCTGTGCCAGGTAATCGCCGGCGAGCATCTGCTCGACGCTCGGCTTCATGGCGTCGCGCTCGGTGATGTAGTTCAGTCCATCCACATAGGCCAGCTTGGTGGCCTCGATACGCCGATGCAGCGTCTCTACCGGGTCGCGCCCCTCCGCCCCCATCTGCTCGAGCATGCCGAGGGCTTGCAGCGCGATCATGCCGGAGCCGTTGGGGGGAATTTCCCAGATGTCGTGGCCGCGGTAGCGCGTGGAAATGGGTTCGACCCATTCCGGCTGGAAGGCGGCCAGGTCCGCCTTGCGCAGCAGACCGCCGTGCTCGCGGAAGAAGGCATCGATCTTGTCGGCCAGCTCGCCCTCGTAGAAGGCGCGGCCCTTGGTCTCGGCGATGGCGCGCAGCGAGCTGGCGTGGCCTGTCGACGACCAGCGCTCGCCGGGCCTGGGCGCGCGACCCTCGATTGCAAAGGTATCGAACCACGGCTTGAAGGCCGCATCGTCATAGGCCGAGTAGGTGTGGAAGGACTCGTCCCACATCTGGTGGGCCACCGGGGTGACCGCATAGCCCTGCTCGGCCAGTGCCACTGCGGGGGCGAGCAGGTCGGCGAAGGGCAGCTTGCCGAAGCGCTCGGAGAGGGCCGCCCATGCCGCCGGCGCGCCGGGCACGGTGACCGGCAGCAGGCCGTGAAGAGGCATGTTGGCATGACCCAGTGCCTTCATGGTCTCGATGGTGGCGGCCTGGGGGGCCGGCCCGCTGGCATTCAAGCCGTGCAGCTTGCCGTCGATCCAGACGATGGCGAAGGCGTCGCTGCCGATGCCGTTGGAGGTTGGCTCGACCACGCTCAGCGCTGCGGCGCTGGCGATGGCGGCATCCACGGCATTGCCCCCCTGCTGAAGGATCTGCATGCCCACCTGGGCGGCCACCGGCTGGGAGGTGGCGACCATGCCGCGGGTGCCGAAGGCGGCCATGCGTCGTGAAGGGCTGGGGTAGTAAAGCGCATCGTGTTGCATAAGGGATCCTTGAGGGGCTTGTTGATGGCAGGCGGCGGGCGTCTCAGCCCAGGAATATTCCTCCATAAACCAGAGCGCCGAGTACCACGAAGGCCGGGTGGGTACGAAAGCGGAGCAAGGCGACCGCGGCCACCGCACCGATCAGCAGCGTGTGGAGCAGACCGGCGTTGTTGATGCCCTCACTGAAGAAGCTCCAGGTCAACCAGGCCATCATCATGGCAATGACGGGGCGTACCCACTGGCTCATGCACTGAACCCGCGGCGAGTTGCGGTGGCGATGAAGCAACCCCAGCGCACAGAGCATCAGCAAAAGCGAGGGGGCCACTGTCGCCAGCACCGCCACCATGGCGCCGCTGATACCAGCAACGTCATAGCCCACGTAGCCGGCCATCTTGGTGGCGATGGGGCTGGGCAAGGCGTTGCCCAGCGCCAGGGTCTCGGCAAATTGTTGTGCGTTCATCCAGCCGTAGCGACCCACCACTTCGGCTTCGATCAGCGGGATGATGGCCGGCCCGCCGCCATAGCCGATGATGTTGGGAATGAAGAAGGCGAGGAACAGCTCCCCATAGATCATGATGCACCCGCCTTCCGCGGCATGGGCCGCAGTAGCGCCGCCGCCAGGATGCCGCCGATCACCAGGCCGGGATGCACGCCTAGCAGGTAGATCAGCACGCCGGCCGCCGCCGCCATCGCGAGACTGACCAGCCAGCCGAGCACCAACTGCGACTTGTCGAGGAAGTCCCAGGCCAATTGACCCATCATCACCATCACCACCGGTACCACCGCTTGGCCCATACCGCGGATCCAGGCGACGTCGCGGTATCGGCTGAACGCCGTGAGCAGCGCAATCATGGCCACGATCATGGGTATGATGACGGCACCCACGGCAACGATGCAGCCGAGCGTGCCGGCGACCCGGTAGCCGATATAACCGGGCATCTTGGTGGCGATGGGGCCGGGTAGGGTATTGCCGATGGCCAGGATGTCAGCGAACTCCTCGTCGCTGAGCCAGGCATGGCGTTTGACTACCTCTTGCCGTACCAGGGGTATCATGGCGGGGCCGCCGCCGAAGCCAAGTAGGCCGATGCGAGTGAAGGCCCAGAACAAGGCGCCGAGGGGCGCTTTGCCGGGCGCCTTCATGCGGCTACCTCATGTACATCGGTAATGGGAGCGATGATTGATTTAGTGTTCATCTGTCTTCTTAATGATAAAAAATCGATTGTTTGGGCTAGAATATAGGTTGAGCCCGAAAGCCGCGTCAACCTTCGTTGCCAAAACGAGCTGAGGAGGGAGCATGGGGATACCCAAACGCCAGGTGTCGTCGACGGCGTCCAGCCGCATCTACGACACCCTGCGACAAGACCTGATCAACGGTCGTTTTACTGCCGGCGAAAAGGTCGCTATCAGCGCGCTCAAGGAGCGCTATGAGATCGGGCTGAGTCCGCTACGTGAGGCGCTGAATCGCCTGGCGGCTCACGGTTTGCTGATCCAGGAGAACCAGCGCGGTTTCCGCGTGCCCAGCATGGAGCGCAGCGAGCTCGACGATATCGCCGAGATGCGTCGCGAACTCGAAGGCATGGCACTGGAGCGTGCCATACGCTTGGGTGATGCCGAATGGGAGTCCGAGTTGCTGGCCGCTGCGCACCGCTTGAAGCGGGCCGACATGGCGCCGGACAAGGTCGAGGAGTGGGAGCATTTCCATGCCTGTTTCCACCGCACCCTGGTGGCACCCTGCGGCTCGGCTTGGTTATTGCGCTTCATTGCGCAGCTGCATGATCAGTTCGACCGCTATCGGCGCATGGCACCGGAGGCACCCGAGGTGCGTTGTGTGCTGGACGCTCAGCATGGCGAGTTGGTGGAGCTGGCGTTGGAGCGTGATATCAAATCGGCTCGAGCGCTGATGGACGACCACATTCAGCGTTCGTATCAGGTGGCTCTGCAAGGTGTGTTGTCACCGGCCTGATTCGTAGCAAGCAGGTCTCGCGTGCCGTGCAGCCATGCTTGCAGTCTCTTCCGCGGTCAGCGAGAAACCGATGGCGGCACAGGTTGCCAACGAATCGGTATTGGCTCGCCTGGCCGCCTGTCGCCGCTCATGAGGCCGTAACGCCACCGGCTCGGCTCGGCTGGCTGCTGCCGGCCGCACTGTCCTGAGCCAGCTCGAGATCCTCTTCCACCCACAGCTGGCAGGCGAGCCGGTAGCCCTGTTCCAGGCGCTCTCCCAGCATCTTCTTCTCCTTCCAGTTGGGCTCGGGCAATGCTTCACCTCCCTTGAGCACCTTGCACATGCACTTGGCGCACTTGCCCATACCGCAGCCGTAGCTCAGGTGGGGGTAGGGAAACTGGCGGATGCCGGCGCGCACCACCAGGTTGGTGTTGGGCTGGACTTCGCCTTCGAAGACCTCGCCGTTCTTGTGGATCGTGATCAGGGGCATGAGGGTCACCTAGTCGTTATCGTCAGATTGCGCATCGCGCTTCCATGTCGCTCTTCCATGTCTCTCGGGCGTAACGCGCGATGCCTGTCGTCTGCATTGCCTTTTGGCATATGGTATACCATGTGCCAGTTGTGAGGTTTCGTCAACCCTACATTGCGCTATTTTTTGTGGCCCAAAAAAACTCACCCGGTGTCGTGGACGCCGGGTGAGATGGCTATTGAGATGGCTACTGCCTGGACAGGCTCCTTGGGCGCTATATCAGCAGGAACACGGCAAGCAGCGAGGCCACGACGACACCCGAGATCACCGGGATGAAGTTGCGTCGCACCAAGGCGGCAGGGCTGACGCCAGCGATGCCGGCATCGGCGGCCACGCCGAAGGCCCAGGCTGCCAGCGTGCCACCACCGGCGAAGATCGCCGCCACCTGGCCGAGGGCCGCCAGGACGTGAATGTCGACATTAGCCGCGGTACCCAGCGCGCCGGACAGCGAACCCACCAGCGGCAGGCCGGAGAAACCCGAGCCGTCCATGCCGGAGAGCAGGCCGATGAAGGCCATGCCGAAGGTCAGCAGGAAGACGTTGCCATCGATGTAGTGGCCGATGTTGTGGCCGATATCGAACAGGAAGCCTGACGCGCCGGCGCCGATTACCTCGGCGGAGTGCCCGGGGTGGCCGAGGAAGAAGAAGCCGGCGATGGGGATGATGGGGGCGAAGATCTTGATGGCGAAGAAGAAGCCTTCGCGGGTATAGGTGCTGATGCCATCCAGGGCATGGTGTCCGTGGGAGGCGAACGATGAAAGCACCAGCAGGATCGTTGCCGTGCCGCCCAGCAGCGCCGTGGCACCGCCGCCGCGAATCGCCTGGTCGGGCATGAACACGGCGCGATAGATCATCAGCCCCGCGATGCCGAGCAGGATGACGGGAACGGCGATGGCGAAGATGCGCGCGTAGGGGCCGGCCTCGGGCTCATCCTCTTCCTTGACGGTATCGGTCTGCACCGCGGCGGCACCTGCCGAGCGCGGAGTGAATACCTCGTCGGACTGGGGGGCTTCCAGAACGCCCGAGCGCATGTCGCGACGCAGGGCAAGGCAGGCCATGGTGATGGCAACACCGCCCACGACCAGGGAGAACAGCAGGGTATAGGGCACCAGGACGGTGGTATCGATGCCGGCGGCGCCGGCGGTCAGGCGGCTAGCCCCCTGGATGACCGGATCGGCGGAAAGCGCCATGCCGTGGCCGAACAGGTTGACCGCCATGGCGGCACCGATGGCCGGCAGGCCGACCTGCATGGCCACCGGAATCAGCACCGTGCCGACGAGTGCCACGGCCGGGGTCGGCCAGAAGAAGGCGGCGGCAACGTACATGGTGATGCCGACCACGAAGAAGGCGGTCCAGGGGCCGATCATCAGCTTCTTCATCGGCGCCACCATCATCCTGTCGGCGCCCTGGCTCTGTAGCGACTTGAGCATGGCAACCATCAGCGCGATGACCAGCATGATGTCGAAGAGCTCGGTGCCGGCATTAAGCAGGGCACGGAAGACCACCTGTACGGCGAAGAGCAATTGATTCAACCCGCCCTCATGGGGGGCGTCGGCCAGCAGGCCGAGCATGAAGATACCGGCGATGGAGGGTACGATGACCCCCTTGCGAAAACCGATGGAAACGAAGATCGCCAGGATCACCAGCAGGAAGACCCAGTGCGAGGCGGTGAGTTGTATTTGCTCGAGTTGTTCCATTTTGCACCTGTCGTGTCGTCAGACTTGGCGATGGCGGCTCCGGTAGTGTCGAGAGAGCCATCGTCTACTTGTATTTGTCGGTTCTTGCACAGTCACGGTTGCGTGTTGCCTTGCATGTCACGAAAGCGGTGCTGACGTCTTTCGCACATGGGGGCTGCTCAGCTCAGGGGTCGTCGCATCGTTTTCTCCTGTCTTCGAGTATGGCTATCCATGAAGATTCGGTGGCCGGGTGCTCTAGCCCAGCAGCAAGCCTCCGTAGGCCAATGCTCCCACCACCACCAGGGCGGGATGCGCCTTGAAACGGAACAGCGCGATGGCCGCTAGCGCTGCAATGATCGCGGTATGCACGAGCCCGGCGCCGGCGATGCCTTCACTGAAGAAACTCAGTACCATGCCGGCCATCATGATGGCGATGACGGGGCGCACCCACTGGCTCATGCGCTTGACCCGCGGTGAGTCGCGGTAGCGATAGAGCAGGCCCAGAGCGCCCAGCATCAGCAGCAGAGTAGGTACCACCGTCGCCAGCACGGCGACCACGGCACCGCCGGCACCGGCCACTTCATAACCCACGTAGCCCGCCATCTTGGTGGCGATCGGGCTCGGCAGGGCGTTGCCCAAACCCAGCACCTCGGCGAACTCCTGGGCGTTCATCCAGCCGTAGCGGCCCACCACTTCCGCTTCGATCAGCGGGATGATGGCGGGGCCGCCGCCATAGCCGACGATGTTGGGAATGAAGAAGGCCAAAAAGAGTTGTACGTAGATCATTGCGCCGCCTCCTCGACCGACTTGCGTTTCGTGAGGGGAGGCAACATGGCGGCGACCAGCAGGGCGCCGATCACCAGGCCGGGATGGACGCCCAGCCAGTAGATCAATGCGCCGGCCACGGCGGCCATGGCCAGGCTGACGGCCCAGCCCAGCGCCAGGCGCGACTTGTTAAGAAAGTCCCAGGCAAGCTGGCCCATCATCACCATCACCACCGGTACCATTCCTTGGCTCATGCCGTGGATCCAAGCCACGTCACGATGGCGGCTGAACAGACCTAGCAGCAGGATCATGGCCACGATCATCGGCAGAATCACCGCAACCACGGCATTGATGCAGCCGAGCGTTCCGCCGACCCGGAAGCCGATATAGCCCGGCATCTTGGTGGCGATCGGCCCCGGCAGCGTATTGGCGATGGCCAGTACGTCAGCGAACTCCTCGTCCTTCATCCAGGCGTGCCGCTTGACTACCTCTTGGTGTACCAAAGGTATCATCGAAGGGCCGCCACCGAAGCCCAGCAGGCCGATGCGAAGGAAGGAGAAGAACAGCTTTCCCTGTTGCGATGCCGTCATGTTAGCGGATTTCCTCAAAAGGGATCGGTCATATTTCCATTGAAAAACAACTTGTTGTGGCTATATCCGTTGTATTTTTTCTGGAAATAATCGATTATTTGACTCAGATTAGATTGAAGCCTGGCGATTCGTCAAGTCAGGTATACCAAATTCCAAAAAAGAATGGAGCCACGCCATGACCGAAACCCTCAAGCAAGGCAGTGCCACCGCCGCCAGCAGGATCTACGAGACGCTGCGTCAGGATCTGCTCAACGGTCGCTACCGTGCAGGCGAGCGGCTGTCGATCACGCTACTGCGGGAGACCTACGACGTGGGCCTTAGCCCACTGCGCGAGGCGCTGAACCGTCTGGCTGCCTACGGTCTGCTACGCCAGGAGAACCAGCGTGGCTTTCGGGTACTGGAGCTGACCCGGGAGGAGCTGGCCGACATCACCGAAATGCGTCGCCAACTGGAGGGCATGGCGCTCGAACTTGCCATACGCCATGGCGACGAGGAGTGGGAGTCCCAACTGCTGGCGGCCAATCACCGCCTGGCCCGGGCTGGCGAGCACACCCCGGTGGTGGAGTGGGAGAGCCTGCATTCGCGTTTCCACAGTGCCCTGGTGGCGCCGTGCGGTTCGGCCTGGCTACTGCGCTTCATTTCGCAGCTGCACGACCAGTTCGACCGCTATCGGCGGGTGGCGCCGCGCGCCCAGGAGCTGCGCCATCAGCTCGACTCCCAGCACCAGGAGCTGGTCGATCTGGCGCTGACGCGGGATGCCCGCCGAGCCAGGGCACTGATCGAGGAGCACATCACGCTTTCCAGCGAGGTGGCCAAGCGCAGCTGTCGCTAGCGCCGCGGGCGGTCGCTCAAAGGCTTTGCATGAATCGCCGGATTCGGCTAGTGTTGGCATATGGTATACCAAGTGTCTGTGTGACACTCTTACCCTCATGACAACAGGCTGCCTGCCGTCGAGGCTCCAGCGCGCAGGCACCGAAGGAGAGCGGGATGGAAAGTCAGTTGGCAGGTCAGACGGCAGATCAGATGAAAAGCTACGTACTGACGGAAATGACCTGGCCCGAGGTCGAGGAGGCGCTCAAGAGCGCCAAGATGGCCATCGTGCCGGTCGGGGCGCACGAGCAGCACGGGCCGCACATGAACGAGAGCTGCGATGCGGTACTAGCCACCGAGATGGCCAAGCGGCTCGCCGCAGTGCTGTATCCGCAGGTTCTCGTCACGCCCACCGTGAACATGGGCGTTTCCCCGCACCACCTGAACTTCCCCGGCACCATTAGTCTGCGCCCGGAAACCCTGCTGGCCGTACTGCGCGACATGGTCGTCTCGCTCAAGCGCCACGGCATCGACAAGGTGCTGTTTCTCAACAGCCACGGCGGCAACCAGGGCACCCTGGGCCTGGCCTGCGCCAGCTTCGCCCAGGAGCTGGAGGTCGACTGCTATTACGCCAAGACCACGGCTTCCGCCAAGCAGGCCATGAAGGAGCACATCGGCTCGACGCTGTTCGGCCACAGCTGCGAGCGCGAGGTTTCAGAGGCGTACTACCTCGCCCCGCACCTGGTGCGTCCCGAGCGCCTGGAGAAGGGCGACATCGTGCATGGTGGGCGCTGGGAGCGGATGCGTCCGGGCAACCCCATCCAGGGTTTCTACCGCTACGAGGAGATGACCCGCAACGGCTGCATCGGCGATGCCACCCAGGCCAGCCTCGAGATCGGCAAGGCCATCGTCGAGGAGGCCCTGGCAGAGCTGTCGGCAGCGCTGCGGCCTCTGCTGGAGGAGCCTGTCGGCAAGCAGGCGGCAGGAGTGGAGAGGGAGCTCGCCACCTGAAGTCCGCTGGGCCAGACCAAACGCAAGAGCATCACAAGCACAAGATCCGATTAGAGAGGGCACCGACATGTACATCATCCTGACGAGCAAGCTGGGCGAATACGATGCCAGGCCGGGGCAGGGCATCTCCCCGGTCGAAGCCTACGAGTACTTCTTCTACGGCAAGAAGAAGGCCGACTTCACCATCGCCGAGGTCGACGGCGATCAGGGTCGTGTCAGCATCGTCGAAACCGGCGAAGGCGGCACGACCAACAGCGTGCCGCTGAAATTCTTCGAGCGCTTCGATACGGTCGAGGCGGCCCGCGACGAGCTCAAGCAACTGGTGACCTTCGGCAATATCGATACGCGGCTGGAAAGGGTGACGCCCTAGCTCGAACGTGACATCAGGCCAGCCATGACGCCCGTACCGTTCGGTGCGGGCGTTGATGTTTGCCTCGGCTCCCTGGCCCCTCGTGCACCAGATACCGTTGCATTGTCCAGATATGGTAAAATGCGCCATTCGCCACCCCCGTTCCAAGACAGCCGAAGGTAGCCAATGATGGCCGAGACCTGGACCCAGGAAGACCTTTCACCGATCCGCGACAAGGTGTACGCCCACCTCAAGGACGCCATTCTGCGCGGTGAGTACAAGGCGGGGGATCGGCTGGTCGAAAGGGTGCTGGCGGAAAAGCTCAACATCAGCCGCACTCCCATTCGTGAGGCGCTGTTTCGCCTCGAGACCCAGCGCTTCGTGCGCACGGTGCCGCGCAAGGGGGTGGTGGTCAACGAGATCACCCAGTCCGAGATCCTCGAAGTCTTCATGATCCTGGCATCGCTGGAGTCGCTGGCGGCACGCCTGGCTGCCCAGAAGGTCAACGACGAGATCGTGGCCGAGATCGACCAGCTCATGGCCGAGATCGAGGAGGCCTTGAACAACGGCGGCGGCGACGAGGTCGAACTCAACGTCAAGTACAACGAGCTGATCGGGCGTGCCTCCGGCAATCCCAAGCTTCATGAGATGCTGGTCGACCTCAAGGATTACGTGCGTGCCTTCTCCAATCTGAGCAGCGCCCTGCCGGGGCGTACCAAGGAGGCGCTGCGCGAGCACCAGGACGTGCTGAGCGCGATTCGCAGCGGCGAAGAGGATCTGGCCGAGAGCTTCACCCGCATCCACCTCGAGAAGTCGCGCAAGGCCTACATGAGCCACTCCCAGGTCTGAGCGGTTGGGCAACAGTATGACAACGCAAACCGGGCGCCCTCGAGCGCCCGGTTTGCGTTTTCCTCATCACACACCTTCGACAAGCCGAATGTCTCTGATGGCGCCATCGCCGAGTGCATCAAGCGCAGCACCATAAGCTTCTCCATCGTGGGTTGCTCGGGCACTTTCCAAATCGGGAAACTCGATGATGATGGTGCGGTCTTGCTGACCATCCTCATAGGCGAAGGCTGCCACATCTCTAGCCAGGAAGATGCCGCCGCCCGCGGCGATAGCTGGGACAGCAAGCTTTATGTAGTTGGCGTACTTCGTCGAATCCGTTATCTCACGGTAGCAGGAGACCCAATATGCTTTGCTCACCTTTAAACTCCTTGCCCATGCTTCGCAGCCACTAGCCGATGACCAGCGGCGAGGAGAGATTCTTCAGCGCCCGGGCAACGCTCATGGCGACGATATAGCCGGTCTTGGGGTTGCTGGGGGAAGGGGTGTTGCGCACCTCGATGCGCACTTCGCCGAAAAGTCCCTTGGCCGACACCTCGTGCACGTTCTTGTCGATGGTGGGGTCGACCAGCACGCGAACCTGCGTCGCCTCGAAGCCCACCCCCGCCAGGCTCAGCGCCGCCGAGACGTTGACGCTCTCCGGAAACACCCGGGACGATTCGCGGGCGTTGCCCTCGAAGATCACCGTCGGCTGCGTGATCGCATCGAGACTCACCACTTCCTCGGCAAAGGTACCGCGCCACGCCTTGACCGGCTTGCGGGTAGTCAGCGTGACACGCTCCAGCGGCCCCTGGGCGGCGGCGGCGATGCGGTCGAGGCCGGCAATGGCCGCTGAAGGCACCAGCACCCGCTGGCCATTCCGCTCGGCGCTGGACATCACGCGGTCGAACAGCGCCTGGTCGCAGAAGGCACCCACCGAGACCACCATGAAATCGCAGCCGTGGGCGAGCGAGGTCTCGGCATAGCGCGCCACAGCCGCGTGGCCCGCCGTTTCCACCACCACATCGGGAGTGCAGGCGAAGAAGGCCTCCTCGCTGTCGGTGAAGTGACAGCCTTCCGGGGCAACGTCGGCATACTTGGCCATGTCGCGTACCAGCACGGCGACCAAGCGGCTGCTGCCCGCCTGGCCGCCGAGGATGGCCTCGGCGACGTCCTTGCCGGCGGTGCCATAACCGATGAGGCCGACCCGTGTCGTCTTCTCGCTGCTGGTCATGGCGCTACTCATGCCTCCGCCTTGGGCTGAACCTGCCGTGCGCCGGCGGTGCCGCCCTTGGGGGTCTCCTCCCAGGAGACCTTGACGTCGCCCTTGAGGAAGGTCTGGCAGGCCAGACGATAGCCCTGCTCGAGCTCCTCGGCCGAGAGCAGCTTCTCTTCCTTCTTCTTCACCGCGTCGGTGTTCTCGCGGCCCTCCTCGACCAGGCACTTGCAGGTGCCGCACAGGCCGCCGCCACACTTGAACGGAATGCCGCCCTTCTCGCGCAGCGAGATGCGCAGCAGGTTGGAGTCCTCAGGAGCGCTGATGACCTTGCCGCCGTTGGTGATGAAAGTGATATCCGGCATGTCGATTACCTCGCTAGATCCGGTGAAGCGTCAGGCGACGCTGCCTTCGAGCTCATGGGTGAAGTTGAAGCTGTCGGCGTAGATCCGCTCGACGTCGAGGCCGCGCTGGGCAAAGCTCGTCTTGGCGGCGGCGATCATCGGCGGCGGGCCGCACAGGTAGGCATCGAAGGAGCTCAGGTCGTCGAAGTCTTGGCACACGGCCTCGTGCACGAAGCCGCGGCGGCCGCCCCACTCGGGATCGGGGTCCGAGAGCACCGGCACGTAGCGGAAGTCGGGCAGCGTTCTGGCCCAGTCGTTGAGCTGCTCGTCGAGATAGAGATCCTCGGCGCGACGCACGCCCCAGTAGAGCGTGATACTCGGCCGGTTCGGCTCGTCCAGCAGCGATTCGATGATGCTCTTGAGCGGCGCCAGGCCGGTGCCGCCGCCCACCATCAGCAGGTCGCGGGGGCTCTCGGCGTCGTGACGGAAGTTGCCCAGCGGCAGCTCCACGTCGAGGGTGTCGCCGGCCTGGTAGTGCGTTTCCAGGCGGCCGGTAAAATGGCCGCCTGGCACGCGACGGATGTGAAAGTCGAACAGTTCGCCGCGGTGGGGCGAGGCCATCGAGAAGCTGCGCGGGCTGCCGTCGTCCAGCATCACGTTGAGATACTGGCCGGGATGGAAGACCACCTCGCTGGCGCTGGGAATACGCAGCACCAGGTGAGTCACGTCATGGCTCAACTTTTCCAGCCGCTCGATGGTAGCGACGTGGAAATCGGCCGGAATGTGGCCCGCCGGCAGCAGCTTGGCGCTGATGGTCAGGTCGCTCTGGGCGCAGGCCTGACAGGCCAGGGCGTAGCCCGCCTCGGCTTCCTCCTCGGTCAGGCCGAAGGGGAACTCGTCATACTCGACGGTGCCCTCGATCAGCTTGACGCGGCAGGCGCCGCAGCCACCGAAGCGGCAATCATGAGCCAGAGGGAAACCGGCTCGCTCAGCGGCCTCGAGCAGCGGCTCTCCCGGCTGGGCCTCGAAGCTTTCTGGCGTGTCGGCTGAAGTGTCGGCAGAAGTGTTGGCTGAAGTTCTGGAGAGGGTAATACGGTAGCTCATGGCAGCCTCCTCGAGCGCACCCGCTTCAGGCCCGGGGGGCTTGTCGTTCTCAGCGGGTGTCGGTGCTCGGCCGGTCGTCTGGGGCGTCGGCAGGCGCGCAAGCCGCCTGCCGAAGTCGCTCGCTTATTTCTTGATATCGGCCTCGACCACGACCTCGTGGCCGGATTCGCGCAGATGGTCCTGCAGGGCCTGCAGCGCGGCCAGGCCGGCCTGGGTGTCCTGCTCGCCGTTGCCGCCGCTCAGACCGACCCCGCCGATCACCTCGCCGTCGACCACGATGGGAAAGCCGCCGACGAACACGGCAAACTTGCCCTCGAAGCTCCACTGGATGCCGAAGGCCTCGTTGCCGGGCAGGGCGGGGCCGTTGGGGGCGGTATTGAAAAGGTGGGTGGAACGCTTGTGGCCGGCGGCGGTGAAGGCCTTGTTCCAGGCGATCTGCGGGCCGGTGACGCGGGCGCCGTTCATGCGCTCCAGGGCCAGCGGATAGCCGCCGTCATCTACCACGCAGATGGTTTCCAGCACGCCGATCTCCTCGGAGCGCTTCTTGGCGGCTTCCACCATCAGCTTGGCTTCTTCCAGTTCCAGTCGGAATACCTGTTTCATGAGTCACCTATATCGTCAGGTTGTCGTTGTGTGTGGCGCGCTCAGCGGCCGAGATAGACGGTCTTGGTCTGAGTGAAGAAATCCAGCCCGGCGCGTCCCGACTCGCGGAAAGTCGAGGTGCTCGATTGCTTCAGCCCGCCGAAGGGGGCGTTGACCAGGTTGCCGGTGGTGGTGCGGTTGATCTTCACCGTGCCGGCCTGGATATCGAGCGGGAAGCGCTGGATGTACTCGAAGTTCTTCGTCACCAGGGCGGCGGCGAGGCCGTAGGGCGTGTCGTTGGCCTTGGCGATGGCATCCTCGTAGCCGTCGATCTCGATCACCGCGACCACCGGGCCGAAGATTTCCTCACGGGCGATGCGCATCTCCTGGGTCACGTCGCTGAAGATCGCCGGCGCCACGTAGAAGCCCTTGGCGTAGTCACCCTCGGTGAGGTGCTCGCCGCCATGCACGTGAGTGGCTTCCTTCTTGCCCGCCTCGACATAGCCGAGCACGGTGTCGAGCTGCTGACGGGTTGCCAGCGGGCCGATCTGGGTGCCCTCGGTCATGCCGTTGCCGATCTTCAGCGTCTTGACCTTCTCCACCAGTTGCGTCAGGTACTCCTGCTTGCGGCTGCGAGCGATCAGCACGCGGCTGGTGCCGGTGCAGGCCTGGCCGGTGAGCGAGAAGCCGCCCTTAACAGTCAGGTCCACGGCGGTGTCGATGTCGGCGTCTTCCAGCACGATCAGCGGGTTCTTGCCGCCGAGTTCCATCTGGGTGCGGGTAGCCATGGCCGCGGCGCGGTGAATGCGCTCGCCGGCGGCGGTGGAGCCGGTGAAGGAGATTGCCTTGACGATGGGGTTGGCGGTGATCTCCTCGCCGATGGCCGAAGCGGCGCCGGTGATGAAGTTGAACACGCCTGCCGGCACGCCGGCGTGATGCAGCGCTTCGGCCAGTCGATAGCCGATCAGCGGAGCATCGGAAGAGGGCTTGAACACCACGGTGTTGCCGGTGATCAGGGCCGGGGCGATCTTGCGCGCCGGAATCGAGATCGGGAAGTTCCACGGCGTGATGATGGTGGCCACTCCGAGCGGCTCGCGCTGGGTGTAGACCGTCATCTTGGCGTCGTCCTGGGGGAAGGTCTCGCCGGTGATGGTCTGACCTTCCACGGCGTAGAAGCGCAGGGTTTGGGCCGAGCGAGTCACCTCGTCGCGGCTGTTGGCCAGCAGCTTGCCCTCTTCGCGGGTCAGCTCCTCGGCGAACTGCTCGACGTTCTCCATCAGGTAGTCGGCGGCGCGGTTGAGAATCTTGGCGCGCTGCGAGATGGGCGTCTCACGCCAGGCGGCGAATGCACGGTCGGCGGCATCGATGGCGCGGCGCGCATCGTCGACGCTGGAAGCCTGGAACTGCCCTAGCAGGTCGTCCTGGTTGGCAGGATTGCGGTTCTCGAAGGTCTCCCCCGAGGCGCTGGCGACCCACTGGCCGTCGATATAGTTGAGAAACTGGGTTGCGTTATCCAAGACGCTTACCTCTTGTCGTCACTGGCTGTCGTCGCTGTCATCTTCGCGATTGGCGGCCATCTGCCGGTCCGATGCCGACAGATGGCTTTGGCTGCATACCCTGGCGGGGCCGAGGCTGTCAGGCCGCCATGTCGAGCTCGGAGAGGGGCAGCTCGTCGGCGACGTAGTCGTAGTACAGCGCGGTGGTATAAAGCAGACGCATCTGGGCGCCGATCTCGCAGATTTTCAGGCAGCGCTGCTGCAGCTCGACGGTATCGGCGTGCTCCAGCACGATCTGGTAGCCGCGCTCGCCGTGGATCTCGTCGGAGACGATATGCAGATCGAAGAACTCGACCTCTTCGTCGGTAAAGCCGTACTTATCGCGCAGGGTCGGCGTTTGGCGGCGGTAGATCGAGGGCACCTGGGATTCCAGGCCGACCACCAATGCTGCCACGGCGACCACCGGGTGCTCGCGCATGGCCACGGCATAGCACCAGCTCTGCAGGCCGCGGGTGGTGGGCGACATGTTGTCTGGATCTTCGACGCGCTCGCGAGTGGTGCCGCAGGCCTCGGCGAAGCGAATCAGCAGATCGGTATGACGATCGCCGCCGAGCTCTTCCTCGTACATGTTCTGCAGCAGGAAGTCCTTGGCCTCTTTGAAGTTTTCCGGGGTGTTTGCATAGATGTAGGCCAGGTAATCAGCGAACGGACCCACGTAGTGATAGTGGTTCTCTGCCCACTTGGCCAGGTGCTCGCGGGACAGCTTGCCGCTGGCCCAGGCCACGCTGAACGGTGCCTTGTTGGCGCTCTTGCCCTTGATGGCTTCTTCCAGAGCGGTGCGGAATTCGTCGCGATTCATCAACTGTGCCATGGGGAGGACTCCTGATGGGTTACCCGTGCGCCGCCTGTTGCGACAGGCCGCGCTCTTGTTGTTTGGCGTCATGGTTCCGGCAGTGACCGGTTCTCTTGGATGGCTCTTGGTATACCAAAAGCCATGAATGCAGCCTAGATTGCCGCCGATATCTCTGTCAAGGCTTTTTCTGACCTGGATCAATTTTTCTCTTTCAGCCAGGTTTTACGCTGTGACAAGAGCAATGAGGCTAACGTATCTTACTGAAAATAAAAAAGATCGTGTGGGGGTGTGGAGCGGCTGGTTCGAGCTGGCAAGGCAGGCTGGTCTTGATTTGCTTACGGTATACCATAAAGCTTGGTATACCAAGGTCGCAAGGGGATAGTCGCCGCTGGACCGACCTCGCCCGGCTTCAGCCAGGGGGAATCAGGTCGGCAGGGTAATCGGGTTGGCAGAGATAAGAAGAATAGCAGCTGGCAGGAGTCAGAGGGTGTCGAGACGGGTCAGGCGACCGCGCAGCCGGGCTTCCAGCGGTGACAGGTCCACTTCTACGTCGCTGGGCCAGGCTGCGGTGAGACGCACACCGTCGCTGACGTAGTCGGCGTGCTCCACCGGTGCGTCATGGCTCTCCAGCCAGGCACGGGCCTCCGCTTCGCCGGCGAAGTCGACGCCAAGTTTCAGCGTGGTGCGTTCCACCGCTTGCCGCTGCGGCAGCGCCTCGAGCCCCCGAACCACGGCCTGGGAATAGGCGCGGGCCAGGCCGCCGGTGCCGAGCTTGGTGCCACCGAAATAGCGGGTTACCACGCAACCTACCTGTCCCAGCCCGGCGCCTTCCAGCACCTGAAATATGGGGCGCCCCGCGGTGCCGCCGGGTTCGCCGTCGTCGGAGAAACCGATGGCCTGCTGCTCACCGGGCGGCCCGGCGATATAGGCACTGCAGTGGTGGCTGGCGTTGGGGTGGGTGCGTCTCGCTGCCGCCAGTAAAGCATCGAAGGCCGCCACGTCGGGCGCATGGCAGAGCCAGGCGATGAAGCGGCTGCGTTCGACTTCGATGACGCTCTCCCGCCAGGCACCGGGAGCGAGGTCGGGTACCGGGTAGCGCATCAGTGGGTCAGCTCGGGGCCGTCCTGCCGGCGCACCACGCCCATGACCATGCCCAGTACCTGGATGTCGCTGTTCTTGAGATAGATCGGCGCCATGTTCTCGTTGGCCGGCTGCAGGCGCACGCCGTTCTTCTCGATATACAGCTTCTTCAGCGTGACCTCCTGCTGGTTGATCAGGACCACGGCGGTCTCGCCGTTCTCGGCGCTCTCCTGACGCTCGATGATGATCACGTCGCCATCGAAGATGTTGCAGTCGATCATCGAGTCGCCACGTACGCGCAGGGCGTAGGTGTTGCGTCGCACCATGCAGGCAGGGGCGCGAATGGCACCGCCGCTGGGGCAGGCCTCGATGGGCAGCCCCGCGGAGACGTCGCCCAGCAGGGGCACCTCGACGAGGTCGGTGGCGTCGACGCTGGCCCAGGAGGTGGCGATGGGCAGGTTGGGACGTCGGTACAGGTAGTGCATGGAAGGCGTTGGCATTGGCGTTTCCCCCTCTGTGCGACCCTGTTGAAATGTACAGGTGCTTCGAATCATATCAGGCGTTACGTTCCTGGCAAGTTTCTCTGTCATGCAGCTGCCTTGACCTGGGGCAAGGGTGGCGCCATGACGCACCCCGCTCGGTAGCGGCAAAAGGCCTTTCCGTGTAGCATTTCCGGCGTAATCACCCATTCCTGGAGAGTGCTGTTGAGCCTGCGTCTACAAGCGCAAAGCCTGGCCTGCGAACGTGACGACCGTTGGCTGTTCCGGGATCTGGACCTGGATATCCGTGCGGGCGAGATCGTACGGGTAGAGGGGCCGAACGGCAGCGGCAAGACCACCTTGCTCAAGATTCTCTCGGGTCAGCTGGCCGACTACGAAGGCGAACTGTTCTGGAGCGAGCGGCCGATGCGCGAGGCCCGCGAGTCCTTTCTCGCCAACCTGCTCTATCTGGGCCATGCCCCGGGGGTAAAGGCAGCGCTGACGCCGCTGGAGAATCTGGCCTGGTATCAGGCGCTCAGCGGCGAGAAGCCGAGCGAGGCGGCACGCTTCAGGGCACTGGAAGAGGTCGGCCTGGTCGGCTTCGAGGACGTGCCGGCCGGACAGCTCTCCGCCGGGCAGCAGCGACGCGTGGCACTTGCCAGGCTGATTCTGACACCGCGTGCGCTATGGGTGCTCGACGAACCTTTTACCGCCATCGACCGCGATGGCGTGGCGGCGCTGGAGCGGCGCCTGGTGGAGCACGCCCGCAGCGGTGGCTGCGTGCTGGTCACCACGCACCACGAGCTCACGCCGTGCGCCGAGCTGCGCCGTATCCGCCTCGGCGGGGGAGGGGCCGATGACGGCATCTGAAAACTCGTTGAACAGGGCAGCCGCTGCGCTGCGCGAGGAACCTGGCGACGGCCTCGCTGTCGCAGTATGGGCAACGCTCAAGCGGGACCTGCTGTTGATGCTGCGTCGGCGCAGCGAAGTGCTCAACCCGCTGGTGTTCTTCGCCCTCGTCATCACCCTGTTCCCGATCGGCATCTCCCCCGATCCGGCACTGCTGGCGGCCATTGCGCCCGGCCTGCTGTGGGTGGCGGCGCTGCTGGCGGCCCTGCTGTCGCTGGACAGTCTGTTCCGGGCCGATTACGACGACGGCTCGCTGGAACAACTGCTGCTGACGCCCCAACCGCTGGCGCTGCTGGCGCTGGCCAAGGTCGCCGTGCACTGGCTGCTGACCGGTCTGCCCCTGGCGCTGATGGCGCCGGTGCTCGGTATCATGCTGTCGCTGCCGGCTGGCAGCTATGCGGTGTTAGCCATTTCCCTGGCGCTGGGAAGCGCCAGTCTCAGCCTGATCGGTGCCATCGGAGCGGCGCTGACGGTGGGGCTTTCCCGCGGTGGCGTATTGCTGTCGCTGCTGGTGCTGCCCCTTTACATCCCGGTGCTGATCTTCGGTGCCGGAGCCGTCCAGGCGGCCATCCTCGGCGATGGCGTACTGGCGCATCTGGCGATTCTCGGCGCGCTTCTGGCGCTGGCCCTGAGTCTTGCGCCGCTGGCAATCGCGGCGTCGCTGCGCATCAGTATCAACGGTTGAGAGGTTGAGAGGCATGTGGGCCTTCATTAACAAGCTGCGTTCCCCCAAGTGGTTCTATGCCATCAGTGCCCGACTGCAGCCCTGGTTCTGGGCGGCAGCGCTGATCCTCATCGTCACCGGTACCATCTGGGGGCTGGCCTTCGCCCCGGCCGACTATCAGCAGGGCAACAGCTTCCGCATCATCTACGTGCACGTGCCGGCGGCCTTCCTCGCCCAGTCGATCTTCGTTTCCATGGCGATCACGGGGCTGGTGTTCATGGTCTGGAAGATCAAGATCGCCGACATGGCCGCCACCGTGATGGCGCCGCTGGGCGCCGCCATGACCTTCATCGCGCTGTTCTCCGGCGCGGTGTGGGGCGTACCGACCTGGGGCACTTGGTGGATGTGGGACGCGCGCCTCACCTCGATGCTGATCCTGCTGTTCCTCTACCTCGGCGTGATCGCCCTGCGTGGCGCCTTCGCCAGCCGCGACAGCGCCTCCCGCGCCGCCTCGGTGCTGGCCATGGTCGGCGTCATCAACATTCCGATCATCAAGTACTCGGTGGAGTGGTGGTATACCCTGCACCAGCCGGCCACCTTCACCGTCACCGGGCGTGTCGGCATGCCGATGGAAATGTGGCTGCCGCTGCTGATCATGGTGCTGGGCTTCTACAGCTTCTTCATCGCGCTGGTGCTGACGCGTACGCGCAGCGAGATCCTGCGCCGCGAAGCCAACAAGCGCTGGGTGCGTGAGCTGGCCGAGGAGGCGAACTGATGGCATTCGACACCTTCCAGGAGCTGCTCGCCATGGGCGGGCACGCACCCTACGTCTGGTCCGCCTGGGGCGTGACCGCCGCCCTGATGCTGGGCATCGTCTTTCATGCTCGCGCCGAGCGCCGCCAACTGCTGAGGCAGCTGCAGCGTCGCGCTCGCCGCGAAGCGCGCCAGAGCGCACCCGCCGCTGCGGCGCAACCGATTCAAACTAGCAAGGGTGGATGCACCAATGACGCCTAAACGCAAACAGAAGCTGTTCATGTTCCTCGGCCTGGTGTCGCTTGCGGCCATCGCCGTGGGGCTGACGCTCTATGCCCTGCGGGCCAATATCAACCTGTTCTTCAGTCCGATCCAGATCGCCGCCGGCGACGCTCCCTACGAACGCCAGATTCGCGCCGGTGGCATGGTGAGGGAAGGCAGCGTGTCGCGTAATCCGGATAGCCTGGACGTGGAGTTCACCGTCACCGACTATGTCGAGGACGTGCGCGTTCACTACAGCGGCATCCTGCCCGACCTGTTCCGTGAAGGGCAGGGCGTGGTAGTGGTCGGACAACTGCAGCGCGACGGCTATATCAAGGCCGATCAGGTGCTGGCGCGTCACGACGAGAACTACATGCCCCCCGAGGTCGCCGAGGCGCTCGAAGCCGCCGGCTATTCCCCCGCCGACTTCCAGCAGAAGGCCGCCAAGGTGGCCAAGCGCATCGAAGAGAGCGAGGCGCAAGAAGGCGCAAGCCAGTACTGAGCGGAGTTTCCATGCAGATTCAGATGATTCCCGAAATCGGCCACTTCGCCCTGGTGATTGCACTGCTGTTCGCCATCGTGCAATCGGTGGTGCCGCTGGCCGGTGCCGCCCTGCGCCGGCCGCTGTGGATGGCCTATGCCCGGCCCATGGCGGCCGGGCAGTTCCTGTTCGTTGCCATCGCCTATGCCGCGCTGACCGCCAGCTACATGCTGGACGACTTCAGCGTGCTCAACGTGGCCAACAACTCCAACTCCATGCTGCCCTGGTACTACAAGTTCAGCGCCGTATGGGGCAACCATGAAGGCTCGGTGCTGCTGTGGAGCCTGATGCTGGCCGGCTGGGGCTACTTCGCCGTGCGCTACTCCCGCGAACTGCCGCGGGACATGGTGGCACGGGTCATCAGCGTGCTGGGCATGGTCTGCGTCGGCTTCCTGCTGTTCATCCTGGTCACCTCCAACCCCTTCGAGCGCCTGCTGCCCCAGATGCCTCAGGACGGCGCCGACCTCAACCCGCTGTTGCAGGACATCGGCTTGATCCTGCATCCGCCCATGCTCTACATGGGCTACGTCGGCTTCTCGGTGGTCTTCGCCTTTGCCATCGCCGCGTTGATCGGCGGTCGCCTGGATGCCGCCTGGGCGCGCTGGGCACGGCCCTGGACCAACCTGGCCTGGGCCTTCCTCACCGTTGGCATCGCGCTGGGCAGCTGGTGGGCCTACTACGAGCTGGGCTGGGGCGGCTGGTGGTTCTGGGATCCGGTCGAGAACGCCTCACTGCTGCCCTGGTTGACCGGCACCGCGCTGATGCACTCGCTGGCGGTGACCGAGAAGCGCGGCTCGTTCAAGAGCTGGACCCTGCTGCTGGCGATCACCACCTTCTCGCTGTCGCTGCTGGGTACCTTCCTGGTACGTTCCGGCGTACTGACCTCGGTGCACGCCTTCGCCAACGATCCTTCCCGCGGCTTCTTCATCCTGATGCTGCTGGGCATCACCGTGGGCCTGTCGCTGCTGATCTTCGCGCTGCGCGCGCCGCGCGTGAGCCACAAGGTGGGCTTCGGCTGGCTGTCCCGCGACGCCATGCTGTTGATCAACAACATCATGCTGGTGATCCTGACCGTCACCGTGCTGCTGGGCACCGTCTATCCGCTGCTGCTCGACGCCCTCAATCTGGGCAAGATCAGCGTGGGCCCGCCCTATTTCAACGCCCTGTTCGTGCCGCTGACGCTACTCATGTGCGTGTTCATGGGCATGGGGCCGATCTCGCGCTGGAAGGACACCAGCAGCAAGCTGCTGATTCAGCGCCTGTGGCTCGCTGCCGCGGTGGCGGTAGTGCTCGGTATGGCGCTGCCGTTGATCTTCGCCGAGCGCTGGAGTGCCCCGGTGGCGATCGGTATCATCGCCGCGCTGTGGATCGTGTTGCCGATGCTGCGCGACCTCTACGACAAGACCCGCCACGCAAGCTCGGTGGGCACGGGGCTCAAGAAGCTGTCGCTGGCCTACTGGGGCATGCAGCTCGGCCATCTGGGCGTGGCGGTGACCATCGTCGGCGTGGCCGTGGTGTCGAACTACAACATCGAACGCAACGTGCGCATGAGCGTGGGCGACAGTGTCAGCGTGGCCGGCTACACCTTCACCATGACCGAACTCGCCAGCCGCCGCGGGCCCAACTTCCTGGCCGACCGGGCAGTGATCGAGGTGCAGCGCGACGGTAGCCGGCGCAGCTTCACCATGAACCCGGAGAAGCGCCTCTACATCGCCCGCGGCATGCCCATGACCCAGGTGGCCCTGCGTCCGGGCTTCTTCCGTGACCTCTACGTGGCCATGGGCGAGGACCTCGGCGACAACAGCTGGGCCATGCGCGTGCAGTACAAGCCCTTCGTGCGTTGGCTGTGGCTGGGTGGTCTGCTGATGGCCGCTGGCGGTGTGCTGGCCGTGGCCGACAAGCGCTACCGGCGCCTGGCCACCGCGCCGGACCCGGAAGATGTCGCCGCCAGCTCAGGCGCCAAGCCGGAAGGCGACCGACAGGAGGCGACCGCATGACCCGTCGTCTGATCCTGCTGCTGCCGCTACTCGGCTTCCTGGGGCTGTCGGTGTTCCTCTATCAGGGCCTGTCGCTCAACCCCTTCCAGCGCGATTCGGCACTGATGGCGCGGGATTTCCCAGTGTTCGACATGGTCACTCTGGAAGACCCGGAGCGCCGCGTGGACCGCTCGCTGCTGGCCAATGGCGAAGTCACCCTGGTCAACGTGTGGGGCGAGTGGTGCCCGGAGTGCAAACGCGAGATGCCGCAGCTGCTCGACCTGGCCGACCGCGGTATCCGCATGGTGGGCATCAGCTACAAGGATACTCGCGAGAAGGGGCTCGGCTTCCTGCAGGACTTCGGCAACCCCTTCGAGGTCAACATCTTCGATCCGGACGGCGAGTTGGGCTTCGAGCTGGGCGTCTATGGCGCCCCCGAGACCTTCCTGGTCGACCGTGACGGCATCATCCGCTATCACCACACCGGCTACATCTCGGCCCGTGACGTTCGTGAACACATCCTGCCGGAGGTGCAGAAATGGCAGTGATTCGATTGGCTCTCATCGGCATCCTGACGCTGCTGATGGCGGGCACCCTTCAGGCTGGCGGCATCGAGGTTCGTGAATTCGACGACCCGGTAATGGAGCAGCGCTACCGCAGCCTGACCGCCTCGCTGCGCTGTCCCACCTGCGAGAACCAGGCCATCAACGACTCCGATGCGCCGGTCTCCCGCGACATGCGCGACCGCGTCTACATGATGCTCATGGATGGCCGCGCCGACATGGAGATCCGCGACCACATGGTCGAGCGCTTCGGCAACTACGTGCTCTACAACCCCCGTTTGGAAGGGCGCACCTTCCTGCTCTGGGGCCTGCCGGCCGGGTTGGTGCTGGCCGGTGGCGTACTGGTGGGGCTGGTGGTGCGCGCACGGCGCAACGCCTCTGCCCGTGAGCTGAGCGCCGAAGAGCGCGCCCGCCTCGAGGTCCTGATCAACCGCGGGAGGTCCGAATGATCCAGCTATGGCTAGCCTTTGCCCTCCTGCTGCTGCCCGCGCTGTGGCTGCTGGTGGCGCCGCTGCGTCGGGCGCGTCTGGTGCATGACGCCCAGCGCGACTTCGAAGCCAACGACAAGTCCACCGAGCAGAATGTGGCGATCTATCATCGTCGCCTGGCGTCGCTCGAAGCTGCGCTCGAGCGCGGCGACATCGACCAGGCGCGTTTCGAAGAGGACCGTCTCGACCTCGACCGCAGCCTGCTCGAGGATACCGAAGGGTTGGTGCGCCGGCCGCTGCATGCGCCGGCCGCCGGTCGTCTCGTGGTGCCGCTGGTGGCGGTGGCCGTGGTGGTGGGCAGTGTGCTGTGGTATCAGCAGCACGGCGCCGAGGGCGATCTCGCCCTGTTCAACGCCTTCCAGGAGAGCGACTCGCTGCCCACGCTGCTGGCGCGGCTCGAGCAGCAGGCCGAGAGCCAGCCGCGCAATCCCAACGTGTGGGCCACGCTCTACCCGATCTATCGCGATTCGGGGCAGGGCGAGGCGGCACTGCACGCGCTGGACAACCTGATCGCCATCGAGGGGCGTGCCGCCTCGCTGCTGGCGCAGAAGGCACAGCTCAAGTTCTTCATGGCCGATCGCACTCTCACCGACGAGGTGCAGGGGCTGATCGAAGAGACCCAGCAGCTCAACCCCAGCGAGCCGACCATCTTCGGCATGCTGGGCGTGCACGCCTTCGACCGCGGCGACTACGAGCAGGCCGTGGACCATTGGCGCCGGGCCATCGCCGGCATGTCCGACTCCAGCTCCGCCCAGGCGCTGCGCGAGGGCATCCAGATCGCCCAGCAGCGCATGGGGGTGGCACCGGATGAGCAGGAAGCCGTGGCCCAGGGGCCCGGCATCCACGTCAGCGTCAGCCTGGAGGAGCGCCTGCAGGGGCTGCTCGACGACGACACCCGCGTGTTCGTCATCGCCCGCGACATGGAGGGCGAGCTACCGCCGCTGGCCGTGGCCCGGGTAACCCTTGGCGATCTGCCGGCCACGCTGATCATCGACGATCGCCATGCCATGTCGCCCGATGCCTCGCTGTCTCAGGTCAGCGAAGTGCGCCTGCTGGTGCGCGTCAGCAAGAGCGGCGGTGCCACACCGGAGACCGGCGACATGTACGGCGACCTGGAAGGGGTAAGAGTTGGTGACGTTGAAGGAGATCCCGTGGAGGTCGTGATCGACCGTGTCATAGAATAGCGGGATGCGACTCACCTCGATCCGCCTGAGCGGTTTCAAATCCTTCGTCGATCCAGTCACGGTGCCCTTCGATGGCAACATGACGGCCATCGTCGGCCCCAACGGCTGCGGCAAGTCGAACATCATCGACGCCGTGCGCTGGGTCATGGGCGAATCCTCGGCCAAGACCCTGCGCGGCGAATCGATGACCGACGTCATCTTCAACGGCTCCACCGCGCGCAAGCCGGTGGGGCAGGCCGCCATCGAGCTGCGCTTCGACAACAGCGATGGCACCATGGGCGGCCTCTATGCCCAGTACGCCGAGATCGCGGTGAAGCGCCTGGTAACCCGCGACGGCCAGTCCAGCTACTTCTTCAACGGCCAGAAGTGCCGCCGCCGCGACATCGCTGATTTGTTTCTCGGCACCGGCCTCGGCCCGCGCTCCTACGCCATCATCGGCCAGGGCATGATCTCGCGGCTGATCGAGGCGCGCCCCGAGGAGCTGCGCGCCACTCTCGAAGAGGCCGCCGGCATCTCCAAGTACAAGGAGCGCCGCCGCGAGACCGAGAATCGCATGCGCCGCACCCGCGAGAACCTCGAGCGACTCGAGGACATTCGCGACGAGCTCGACAAGCAGCTCGAACGTCTCCGGCGTCAGGCCGAGGCGGCGCGTCGCTATCAATCCCTGAAGGAAGAGGAGTTCCGCCTCAAGGGCGAGCTGGCGTTGCTGCGCGGTCGTGCCCTGCGTGCCCGTCAGGTCGAGGAGGAGCGCCGCGTAGGCGAGCTGGAAACCGCCGTGGAGCGCGAGGTCCTCGGCCTGCGCCAGTGCGAGACCCGCCTGGAGGAGGCGCGGGCCGGCCACGACGCCCTCGCCGAGACCCTCGAGGCGCGCCAGGCGCGCTTCTTCGAGACCAGTGGCGCCATTGCTCGCCTGGAACAGAACCTGGAGCATGCCCGCAGCCGTGAAGGGCAACTGGCCCGCGACCTGGAGAGCGCTCGCCAGGAGCTCACCGAGCTCGACCGCCTGGGCGAGCACGACCGCGAGCGCCTGATGCGTCTCGACGAGCGTCTCGAAACCCTGGTGCCGGAGCAGGAAGAGGTGGCCGAGCAGCTCGCCGAGCTGGAGGCGATGCTGGAGGAAGCCGAGCCCGCAGCCGAGGAGGCCGAGCAGGCCTTCGAGACCTTCAGCGAAAGCTGGCGCGAGGCCAGCCGCGAGGCCGAACGCAGTCAGGACCGCCTGCGCGAGCTGGAGAGCCGTCTGGCGCGGCTCGAAGCCGACGTTCAGCGCCGTCGTCAGCAGCAGCAGGAGCTGCCCGACCTGGCCGAGCTGATGGCCCGGCGCGACGAGTTGAAGGAGCGGCTGGCGGAATTCGATCTGGCTCAGGAAGAGGTCGAAGCCCGCCGCGAGCAGCTACAGGCCGGCCGTGACGCCGCCCGCGAAGCGGCGGCGACCCTCGAGCGCGAGCGCGAGGCCGAACGCGCCAGGCGCAGTGCGCTGCAGCTCGCGATAT